>NZ_JCAXER010000079.1:0-651 GCF_059758675.1 Cytobacillus sp. GQ23 | reverse complement strand
GCAATTACACCAAAAATGCTTCTGTCGTGAAGCCCTTTACAAATGGGATTCGTTAAATAACCTGAGTCGAGTGCCACTGCTTCTACTTTAAATCCAAAACGATCGATCTGACGATCCAATCTAGAAAGATAAGGGATAGAGTCATGGACATTTCCAGGAGTAACATAGGCATCCGTTATGATATTGAACTTCATATCCGTTGTTCGGTGGTCTAAGTAACAGAACATTTCCTGCTTATTTTCCCTGGACATGAATCCGCAATCTGGATCGGTTGTACTTTTTCGGATTTCCTTGGTCTCTGTCACCTCCTCTCTTTCTTTTAGCGCTTTTTTCCGTGGTTTGACCTGTCTTCCTCAATAGCTTTATTAAGTTCATCTATATATTCCCGAGTTTCAATTTCTACTTCTTCACGAGTGAATTTGTGCTTGTTTGCATTCGCTTTAAGGTGAGTGGAGTCAGTAAATAAAACTCTTCCACCGACCATTTTATGACTAATGGCTTGATGGACAATTTCATCAAAGATCTCTTGAAAAATATTTGTATCTTTAAAACGAGTTCGCCGGTTCCAACTGATGGTTGAATGGTCCGGAACAGGATCATTGAGCTTCAAGCCAAGGAACCATCGGTACGCCACATTCATCTGTACTTCCC
>NZ_JCAXER010000078.1:0-772 GCF_059758675.1 Cytobacillus sp. GQ23 | reverse complement strand
TGCACATAACCCTGTCAAGTAGACAATGAAAAAAGAGTATACTAAGCTGCGGCCTTTTCACGATATTCAATTGGGGAAAGGCCGTTAAACTTTTCTTGGAATCGTTCATTATTGTAAAAATTAATATATTCCTCAATCGCTAAGTAAGCTTGCTCAATCGTTTTAGGACGCACTAAATATAACTTCTCTGTTTTTAAATGGGAGAAAAAACACTCAATACATGCATTATCATGACAATTTCCTCTTCTGGAATGACTTCCTTGAATATTCAACTTCTTTAGGTGATTTTCATACACTTTAGTTGTGTATTGAAATCCTTGATCGGAATGTATTAGTGCTTGTTCTTTTAATGGTTTGCCTTCTAATTGCTTTAATGTATTTAACACTAATTCAAGGTCATTTCTTTTAGATAATTTCCAAGCTACAATCTCATTATTATATAAATCCAAAACTGCAGAAAGATATGCGAAATCCTCTCCAATTCGTACGTATGTTATATCTGTTACGAGTTTTTCAAACCGATTCTCGGCTGAAAATTCCCTGTTCAATACATTTGGAAATACAATTGAACCTCTATGCCCATAGAAAGGTCTTTTCTTCCGAATAACTGATTTTATGCCTAATTCCCGCATTAAACGTCGAACGCGCTTATGATTTATTACAATTCCTTCTCTAGATAAAGCCCGCGTCACTCGCTTATATCCAAAGTAAGGGTGTAGTTTATGAATGGCTAATATATGTTCTTTAAGTAAAATATCTTCTTCCATACGTA
>NZ_JCAXER010000077.1:0-1108 GCF_059758675.1 Cytobacillus sp. GQ23 | reverse complement strand
CAGCTAATAGTTTGTCAATATTTTTCAATAAAAACTTAAAATATCTCATGCTATACTAAAAATGTGCATGCCAAATAACCTTCCGTTATTCTGGTTTTGGAAGGTTTTGTGTTATTTAGTTTATTTTTGGTTCTAAGCTAAATCTTGGAAAGTGGTTCTGTTCTTTAAAAGGGCAAATATCCAATGTAAGAGTTTATTTACGCATGCAATTACAGTTACTTTAAAGGGTTTTCCTTCGCCACGTTTCTTGTCGTAAAACTCTCGCATTTTCTTGTTGCGAGGGATGATTTCATCCGTTGTTTTCTTTTTACGGCAATCACGAATCGCACAACGAACAGCCATATATAAGGCGTGACGAAGCCTACTTGACCCTCGTTTTGTAATTCGATTCTTTGTGGCTGTAAACTTACCAGATTCGAATACACTTGGATCAACTCCAGCGAAAGCTACCAGCTTTTTAGGATTAGTAAATCGATCTATCTCTCCAATTTCTGAAATAATCGTTGCAGCGATTTTTTCCCCGATACCAGGGATAGATTTGATAATATTATATTCTTCAATTTCTTTAGCGAGGGCATCTATCTCCGACTCCAACTTTGATAGGTGCTCTTTGTATTGAAGAATCATATTAATATACATACCAAGGCTTAAAATATGACTCTGGTAGACTGTCTTTTCAAAAGGGTTACGAGCTGCCGCAGCCTTAAGTTTAATCGCACTTTCTTTTGCCCACCTAATTGATCGACTTTTACATAATTCATGTATCTTATCTGTAATTGTTTCTTCACTTGCTTTAATAATATCCTCGGAAGAGGGGAACTCTGAAAGCGTTAAGAGTGATACCACCGAATATAAATCTCCAAAAACCCCCTTATATTCTGGAAACACTTGTTCAAGAACAGCTTGAAATTGAAGCTTCGTTTGAATTGTTACTCCAGTAATATTTTCATGCTGTCTTGTAAGATTTCGAAGGTTTAATAATTGAACACCTCTCTTTTTATAAGGCTCTAACTCCTCTTTGTAGAATAACTCACAAAGAAGATAGGCATCTACAGCATCTGTCTTTACTTTTCTTAAACTTGAGCCTCTTGCCTTGTATGAAATCAAC
>NZ_JCAXER010000076.1:0-1173 GCF_059758675.1 Cytobacillus sp. GQ23 | reverse complement strand
GCTGAGCTACTCCCCGTTAATATGGCGCGCCCGAGAGGAGTCGAACCCCTAACCTTTTGATCCGTAGTCAAACGCTCTATCCAATTGAGCTACGGGCGCAATATTAAATTCTACTGGTGCCGAGGACCGGAATCGAACCGGTACGGTAGTCACCTACCGCAGGATTTTAAGTCCTGTGCGTCTGCCAGTTCCGCCACCCCGGCAATAAATGGAGCGGAAGACGGGATTCGAACCCGCGACCCCCACCTTGGCAAGGTGATGTTCTACCACTGAACTACTTCCGCAAAAATAATGGTGCGGGTGAAGGGAGTCGAACCCCCACGCCTTGCGGCGCCAGATCCTAAGTCTGGTGCGTCTGCCAATTCCGCCACACCCGCAATATAAAAATTAAAAATGGTGAGCCATGAAGGACTCGAACCTTCGACCCTCTGATTAAAAGTCAGATGCTCTACCGACTGAGCTAATGGCTCATACTTTTATAAGACTTCCTAATGCCTGAAAATTGCAGTCAGATGTTCCAAAGCTAAACGCTTTGTCACAGATTGCTATTCGTGAAGTGATTCACAGATGCTGCAATCTGCTCTACCGACTGAGCTAATGGCTCATATTCTATAAAAGAAATGAAGTGGTGCCGGCGAGAGGACTTGAACCCCCAACCTACTGATTACAAGTCAGTTGCTCTACCAATTGAGCTACACCGGCAGCTTGTACATTTAAATTAATGGTGGAGGATGACGGGATCGAACCGCCGACCCTCTGCTTGTAAGGCAGATGCTCTCCCAGCTGAGCTAATCCTCCATTATTAACGCCCGGCAGCGTCCTACTCTCACAAGGGGACAGCCCCTAACTACCATCGGCGCTGAGAAGCTTAACTTCCGTGTTCGGTATGGGAACGGGTGTGACCTTCTCGCTATCGCCACCAGACTATTTTTCAAAGACAAGTATTATTATACCGTCTTTTTATCATTTTTCAAGAGGAAATTTACTTTTTTTTCGTTCCCTCAAAACTAGATAATGTATGAAGAAGTATTTACCGAGTATTCACCAATGACTTGTCTAGCTTCGGCTCCTAACTTCTCGGCCGTTTCGATCCGTCCCTCCAATCCAAAACCAGGATTTGAATGAACGGCTCTCCAACGTCTCTCGAAGTTGAACAGTCGCCTCCGCTTGTCG
>NZ_JCAXER010000075.1:0-1220 GCF_059758675.1 Cytobacillus sp. GQ23 | reverse complement strand
GGTTAAGTTAGAAAGGGCGCACGGTGAATGCCTTGGCACTAGGAGCCGATGAAGGACGGTACTAACACCGATATGCTTCGGGGAGCTGTAAGTAAGCTTTGATCCGGAGATTTCCGAATGGGGAAACCCCCTATCCGTAATGGGATAGGATCTTTACCTGAATACATAGGGTATAGAAGGCAGACCCGGGGAACTGAAACATCTAAGTACCCGGAGGAAGAGAAAGCAAACGCGATTCCCTGAGTAGCGGCGAGCGAAACGGGATTAGCCCAAACCAGGAGGCTTGCCTCCTGGGGTTGTAGGACACTCTATACGGAGTTACAAAGGAACGAGGTAAATGAACAGGTCTGGAAAGGCCGGCCAGAGAAGGTAAAAGCCCTGTAGTTGAAACTTCGTTCCCTCCAGAGTGGATCCTGAGTACGGCGGGACACGAGAAATCCCGTCGGAAGCAGGGAGGACCATCTCCCAAGGCTAAATACTCCCTAGTGACCGATAGTGAACCAGTACCGTGAGGGAAAGGTGAAAAGCACCCCGGAAGGGGAGTGAAAGAGATCCTGAAACCGTGTGCCTACAAGTAGTTAGAGCCCGTTAATGGGTGATAGCGTGCCTTTTGTAGAATGAACCGGCGAGTTACGATTACATGCGAGGTTAAGTTGAGAAGACGGAGCCGCAGCGAAAGCGAGTCTGAATAGGGCGAATGAGTATGTGGTCGTAGACCCGAAACCAGGTGATCTACCCATGTCCAGGGTGAAGTCCAGGTAACACTGGATGGAGGCCCGAACCCACGCACGTTGAAAAGTGCGGGGATGAGGTGTGGGTAGCGGAGAAATTCCAATCGAACTTGGAGATAGCTGGTTCTCTCCGAAATAGCTTTAGGGCTAGCCTCATGTAGTAAGAGTCTTGGAGGTAGAGCACTGTTTGGACTAGGGGCCCCCATCGGGTTACCGAATTCAGACAAACTCCGAATGCCAAAGACTTATCCATGGGAGTCAGACTGCGAGTGATAAGATCCGTAGTCAAGAGGGAAACAGCCCAGACCACCAGCTAAGGTCCCAAAGTATACGTTAAGTGGAAAAGGATGTGGAGTTGCTTAGACAACCAGGATGTTGGCTTAGAAGCAGCCACCATTTAAAGAGTGCGTAATAGCTCACTGGTCGAGTGACTCCGCGCCGAAAATGTACCGGGGCTAAACGTATCACCGAAGCTGTGGATTGACATCT
>NZ_JCAXER010000073.1:0-1373 GCF_059758675.1 Cytobacillus sp. GQ23 | reverse complement strand
GGGAAAAAGCGGTAGTCAGAGTCAGAACCTGGGTCAACTTCGGACACAAAAAGGGGAAAGGCGGTAGTTAGAGTCAGAACTTGGAACAACTTCGGACACAAAAAGCAAAAGACCGGTAGTCAGAATCAGAACCTGGGTCAACTTCGGACACAAAAAGGGGAAAAAGCAGTAGTCAGAGCCGAACCTGGGCCAACTTCGGACACAAAAAGCAAAAAAGCGGTAGTCAGAGTCAGAACCTGGGTCAACTTCGGACACAAAAAGGGGAAAAAGCGGTAGTCAGAGTCAGAACCTGGGCCAACTTCGGACACAAAAAGCAAAAAAGCGGTAGTCAGAGTCAGAACCTGGGTCAACTTCGGACACAAAAAGGGGAAAAAGCGGTAATCAGAGTCAGAACCTGGGTCAACTTCGGACACAAAAAGGGGAAAAAGCGGTAGTCAGAGTCAGAACCTGGGTCAACTTCGAACACAAAAAGGGGGAAAAGCGGTAGCCTGAGTCAGAACCTGGGCCAACTTCGGACACAAAAAGCAAAAAAGCGGTAGTCAGAGTCAGAACCTGAGTCAAATTTCGGACACAAAAAGCAAAAAACGGGTAACTAGAGTCAGAACCTGGGTCAACTTCGGACACAAAAAGCAAAAAAGCGGTAGTCAGATCCGAAGCTAGGTCAACTTCGGACACAAATGCAAAAAAGGGATAGCTAGAGTCAGAACCTGGGTCAACTTCAGACACAAAAAACAAAAATCCGTGAGTCAAAGTCCGAACCCGATGCAACTGCAAACAAAAAACTAAGAAGAATCCTCACCATAGCTTCGTCCAAATCAAAAATCAACGCCTTCCACCCCCAGCTCTGCCTTATTTTGGACCGCACATTACTCCCTTTAGCGGACATCCTATAAAAAGGAGGTGTTAGAAATGAAGAAGCTGAGTATTTTTCTTCTGATGCTCGCATTTATGGCTGGCTGCGCCAACAATAAAGCAACTGAGAGTGAATATGACCATGAGAGCCGGGATGGAGTTTCTTTTATAAATAATGATCTGGACCGCACGGAGGACAATGATACAATGGACCGGTCAATGAGCGGTGACCAGAATCCGAACTTTATCAATTTTGACGGCAAGCGCGTAGATAATCAGGATGATATCGACCAGGCCCGCAAGGTGATTGCTGCTCATGAGGGCTACCGTCCGGGAGCCGTTTGGATTAATGGGGAGGATATGTGGGTGACTGCATACCGGAAAGGCGAGATGACCCACCAGGAAAAGATGGATTCACAGGCTCGGTTGCATAAAGATCTTATTAAAGCTCTTCCGTCTTATCATGTAGAGGTAAAGGTTCAGGAAGACCGCACATAAAATGCCCTGATTACCAGGGCATT
>NZ_JCAXER010000072.1:0-1515 GCF_059758675.1 Cytobacillus sp. GQ23 | reverse complement strand
TTTTTGTTTTAAAATAGAAGTAATACGATACTTGAGGTGATTAAGATGCTTTCTAAACATAATCCAATTCAACGGGATCAAATCGAAATGATTGCATTAGATGAACTTGTCCCAGCGGACCATTTGGTTCGCAAAATTGAAGCGGCGATTGATTTTTCCTTTGTCTATGATTTGGTGAAAGATATGTATTCAGAAGTAGGACGCCCAAGTATTGACCCTGTTATCTTAATCAAACTCACATTCATTCAATATACCTTCGGTATTCGCTCCATGCGTCAAACAATTGAGGAATTGAAAACAAATATGGCCTATCGGTGGTTTTTAGGATACGGCTTCCACGATAAAGTTCCTCACTTCTCAACTTTCGGAAAAAACTATGAGCGCCGATTTAAAAATACCGATCTCTTTGAACAGATATTCTATCGAATTTTAAAAGCTGCAGCTGAAAAGAATTTAATAAGTGCAGAACATGTTTTTGTAGATTCTACTCATGTAAAAGCGAGTGCGAATAAACGGAAATTTGAAAAGAAAGTTGTTCGAAAAGAAACCCGTGCCTATCAACAACGCCTTCAAGAAGAAATTAATCGAGATCGTGAAGATCATGGAAAAAAGCCTTTTCCGCCAGATAAGTTTGATAAGGAAGAATTCAAAGAAACTAAGGAAAGTACAACTGACCCAGAGAGTGGATACTATGTAAAAGATGAGCGTACAAAACAGTTCGCCTATTCTTTTCACGCTGCCGCAGATCGCAACGGCTTTGTACTAGGCACAACTGTAACCCCTGGTAACACGCATGATAGTCATATTTTAGAGCCATTGGTAGAACAAGTCATTGAGAAAGTTAGTAAACCAGAAGCTGTTGCGGCCGACGCAGCCTATAAAACACCTGCTATCACGAGCTACTTATTGAAAAACGACATCACACCTGCTTTACCTTACACACGACCTCGCACAAAAGAGGGTTTCTTCAGAAAACATGAGTATGTTTATGATGAGCATTTTGACTGTTACATTTGCCCAGCTGGTGAGATATTAAAGTATAAAACGACTACAAAGGAAGGTTATCGTCAATATAAATCAGATCCGCGAATTTGTGCTGGATGCCCGTTCTTGTCTCAATGCACACAGAGTCAAGCGCACCAAAAGCTCATTCAACGTCATGTGTGGGAGGAACATTTGGAAGAGGCAGACCACCTTCGCCACCATCAAAACGTCAAAAAAATCTATGAGAAGCGAAAAGAAACAATTGAACGTGTTTTCGCAGATGCAAAAGAAAAGCATGGCATGCGTTGGACAACTTTAAGGGGACTTAAAAAATTGTCAATGCAGGCGATGCTTACTTTCGCTGCCATGAATTTAAAGAAAATGGCCAACTGGACTTGGCAAGGCCCAGTAATAGCCTAGAAGATGACCTCGGAGAGGTTTACAGTCATGAAAAAATGCTTTCAAGTCCAATAAAAAAGTAAAAAGGGTCCGGAATAAGGCTATTCCGAACCCCTTTTGTCTACAAACTGA
>NZ_JCAXER010000071.1:0-1583 GCF_059758675.1 Cytobacillus sp. GQ23 | reverse complement strand
TTCGTATTATAGAGTTAACCAGTTTTTACTGGTTGCTCTTTTTTTTATAGGACCTATTATTTCAGTAGCCAGGGTAGAACGTACGGGTGCGTGGGAGTTAGATCTCGTCAACTAAACTGTTCGCCCCCTACTTGTAGAATGATGTTTGAGGCTGGTTGGGACAAATGATCTCGTATAACAAGCGAAGCTATGGAACTACAAGAAGGTATAGGGGTTACTGGTGAGTAAATCTAAGGGAGAGATATTAATGAATCCAGTCATTGGCCTAGATGTAGCCAAAGGAGAAAGTGAGGTTCAAGCCTTTTTAGATAAAGACAAGCCGTTAGGGAAAAGTTTCAGTGTAAAGCATACCAAGGAGGGTTTAGATTCGCTTATTTCTTTTTTGAGAGAGATCGAAGAAAATACTGGGGTTAGGCCAGCAGTCATACTTGAATCTACAGGTCATTACCATACACCAATTATTCAATGTCTTGAGGGAAGTCAGTATCTATACATCTTGGTAAATCCAATCATTTCTTATCAAGCTAAGAAAACAAGCCTTAGAAAGGTAAAGACTGATGCCGTTGATGCATATCACCTTTGTGTTCTTTACTACAAGGAAGAATTTGAGCCGTATAAGAAAAGAGGACTAAGACTTCTAAACCTGAGAACATTGTCAAGGCAATATGAAACGGTTACGAACCTTTACATCCAGGCAAAACTTCTGTTCCATACTCTTCTTGATCAGATATTTCCTGAATACAGGGGAGTCTTCGGGGATTTATTTTCGAAAGTTTCTCTTAAAATATTAAAGGAGTTTCCGACATCCGAAGATGTACTGATGGCAGGGGAAGCAAAGGTTATGGCACGAATTGAGGAAATGCGTATTAAACGGTCCCCAAGTTGGATGAGGGAGAAGGCAGCCAAATTAATGGATTCAGCTAAGCGAAATCCATTCCAACAAGGTGTTTATGAAAGCCAGTTGTTCAGTTTGGATATGTACATCAATATGCTTCTTCAATACCAAGAACACCTATCAAGCTTGGAGAGGCAGATAGATGTCCTGGCTGAAGAAATTGAAGAATGTAAGATAATCCAATCAATTCCCGGTATAGGAGAAAAAATCGCGGCAACGATTATTTCTGAAATCGGGGAAATTGACCGGTTTAATCACCCTAAAAAACTTGTGGCTTACGCAGGAATAGATCCAAGTGTCCATTCATCAGGTAAGTTCACGGCTACGATAAATCATATTACCAAACGAGGTTCAAGCAGATTACGGCACGCTTTATATATGGCTGTATTATGCGGTATAAGAAGCTCGAGGAACAAGAAGCTAAAAGAGTATTATGATCGGAAACGAAATGAAGGAAAACCTTCAAAAGTAGCGATGATAGCTTGTGTAAATAAGCTTTTACACTGGATTTATGCAATCCTAAAAAGGAATGAGCAGTTCCTAGATATGGCTTAATCAACAAAAAAAAGCAGCTAATGAAAAACCTTCCAAACCGTATTTGGAGGGTTATTTGGCGTACCTTCAAAAAGTATAACACGGTAGAAAAAATATTTTAATAAGAAATTCTTGACTCCTATTAGCTGGTTTA
>NZ_JCAXER010000070.1:0-1657 GCF_059758675.1 Cytobacillus sp. GQ23 | reverse complement strand
GGCTGGGACAAAACCCACCTCTGAAATGAAAAAGCCGGTGACATTTTACGACGAGTAAAATGTCACCGGCTTTGATTGTTTTTGAAAAAAATAAGGACCACTTCTGATACAATTAAGTTACCACACCAAATCAAATCAGAAAGAAGGGTCCTTATGTTTAAAAATTATAACATGAATCAATTAGTTTTGCCTTTGGATTGTGAGGTAAATATACAAAAAAATGATATTGCCTTTCATGTCCATCACTTAGTTGAAAGTATTCCTCAAGAAGCCTTTGAACCATTTCTTCGAAATGAGGGCTGTCCCGCCTATCACCCACGTATGATGCTTAAAATTATTTTATGTGCCTACACTCAATCTGTCTTCTCAGGGCGCAAAATTGAAGCCCTATTAAAAGACAGTCTTCGTATGATGTGGCTTGCTCAAGGGTATGAACCAAGCTATCGTACAATCAACCGATTCCGTGTTCAGCCAGAAGTGAAAGATTTAATTCGCCAATGTTTCGTTCAATTTCGCTGTCAATTAGTAGAAGAAAAATGTATTGATCAAGAAGCGGTTTTTATTGATGGTACAAAGATTGAAGCGAATGCGAATAAATTTACGTTTGTCTGGAAGAAATCGATTGAAAAATATCATCAAAGTGTAATTGAAAAATCAAATCAGCTATATAGTGAGCTTCTTGAGAACGAAATCATTCCTGAAATTAAACGTGAAAGCGACGAACAGTTATCATTGGAAGAGCTCACTCAATTCGTTCAAAAAGTGGACGAAGTCGTTACCGAATATGATAAACAGATTGAAGCATCTTCAGACGTTATAGAACGAAAATCCATAAGAAGTAAACGCAAATATCCGAAACAAGTGCGTAAGCAGTTGATGGATCTTGTCTTGCGTAAACAGAGATATCAAAAAGCCTTTGAAATTTTAGGTACACGGAATAGCTATTCGAAAACAGATCCAGATGCGACCTTTATGCGAATGAAAGATGATTATATGAAAAACGGACAATTGAAAGCTGGTTACAATGTTCAAATCGCAACAGAGGGTCAATATGCGCTTGCCTATAGTTTGTTTTCCAATCCAACAGATACACGTACGTTAATTCCATTTCTAGATGAAATTGAGCAGCATTTTTTTGAGTTGCCGGAACACATTGTAGCAGATGCAGGTTATGGCAGTGAACAAAACTATAATGATCTCCTTTCCAACAGAAACCGAGAAGCCCTTATTACGTATAACATGTATGTAAAAGAACAAAAGAAAAAGCATAAACAAAATATATTCAACCCCGACAACTGGCAGTATGATGAAGTAACCGATACATATAAATGCCCTAATCAGAAACGTCTTGAATTTCAATATCATTCTGTCCACAAGGACCGTACAGGCTTCCAGCGTGAGTTCAAGGTTTATGGGTGTGAAGACTGCTCGGGGTGCCCATTACGTTCAAAATGTACAAAAGCAAAAGAAGGCAGCAATCGAAAATTAATGATAAATGAAAAATGGGAACAACAAAAAGAGTATGTAAGAGCAAAGCTTTCAGATGAGAAAACGAGTGCCATTTATCGAAAACGCAAAATCGATGTGGAACCAGTTTTTGGATTCTTGAAGGCTAATTTGCGTTTCACCCGGTTTTCTGTACGCGGAAAATTGAAGG
>NZ_JCAXER010000007.1:0-180296 GCF_059758675.1 Cytobacillus sp. GQ23 | reverse complement strand
GCAGGGCACAAATGGAGATGGTTTTTACTTTCTTCATAAAGGTCTTGTCAAAATTGTTACTATAACAGCCACTAAAAAAGAGAGAGTATTAAATATCGTTATTCCGAATCAGCTATTAGGAGTTCAATCATTGGACCAAAAAAAACATTTTACAACGGCAGTGGCAGTAAAGGATTCAGTTGTCTACCATTTTCCATCTGAGGAATTTAGAGAATTTATGTTGCAGGACCCTGAGTTAAACCAGCTTTTTTCAAAAAGTGTGATTCACAAAATGAAGATTCTTTTGGATCGGATTAATATGAATGCGCTTACATCCGAACAAAGGCTAGCACTTCTTCTTCAGAATGTTTGTGATGAATTCAAAAATTATGAAATTCCCCTTTCTCAGCAGGATCTGTCAAGTTGCACCGGCTTAACTAGAATAACAGTGTATAAGGTTTTAAAAGATTGGAAAATGAATGAGGTTATTGACTCAGATAATAAAATTTACTACATAAAAAAACCAGATTTCCTAAGAAATCTAGTCAAGGAGACATTTTAATAATTATTTAGCATAGACTTTAATTTATTCATATCCTTAATAAGGATTTTTCTGTTTATCAATGTTATGTAATTTGCTTTTTTCCATTTTTGGATCACTTTAGAAACAGTAATCCTTGATACCCCAATATATTTGGAAAATGCAGTCTGGTTCATGGATACCTTCCCATTTTCTTCGGCCAACTTGATAAGATAGTAGGCCATTTGATGTTCAACAGGACTATCCATTAAGGAAATAATATCTGCTAGAGTCCTAAACTTATAAATAAGAGAATCGGTATAAATTTCAGCCGCACTTGAATAATCTTTACAAACAGCAGCGTATGCATCGTCAGAGAAGAAATAAATTTCGGAGGGAAGTACTGTTGTTGCACTGGTAAGATATTGTTCGCCTTGAATTCCATGTTCACCGAATAGCATGCCTGAGGGTACCATATTGATAATACGCTCATCTCCATTATCAGAAAGGAGGGTAATCTTAATTTCACCTTTACGTAAATAATAAAATCCTTTACCTTTTTCACCCTGACGATAAATCACCTTATTTTTTTCTGCGTCAAATAATTGACCATAATGCAAATAGGGCTCCCACTTATTGCGAAGCTTCTCCACGTGCTCACCTTCTTTATGATTTTTCGATAACTCAATTAATCAGGTGTCCTGTGTTTTTGCTGCTATTCTATTAATCTAAATATAACATTTGTCATTATTTCAAAACAGTGGTACAAGAATAAAATAAAAACCTCTTTTAAAAAAAGAGGTTTAGGCATCAGCAAAACTAAATATCCTGAATTTGAATCGGTATATCTATATTATTGCTTGCAGTTAAACTTTCTATATTCTTTGTCACCTTAGTAGTGTAAGTAAAATCACCATAACAATATGGGTACCGGAAATTATTCTTGTCGCCTCCGCAGTCATACACTTCCGGATTCTTTTCAGCCTGTTTAAGGGAAAATTCCTTTGCGATTTCTTCACTGTGCTTTCCGCCCTGTTTAGCAACAAAGTCAATATAACCTATTCCCATATTGTAAGCTTGGATAACAGCAGGAAAGTCTACATTTTTTTGATTTCCATAATTTAATGCTTTCTGAAAATGTTTAACACCCTGCTTAATACTCTGTTCCGGGTCCTGAAAGGAATTAGGCAGGAGTCCTGCAGACTCGGATGCCTGCATCGGGTCCCCGCCCTTCCCTTTGCTCTCCTGCTGCATGATCGCTGCCAGGACAAGTGTGTATTCTTCGAGATTGACTTCTTTCAATTCCTTTTCAAGTAAAGGTGTATAATTCTGGACGTCTCTGGATATAGTATTCGGCAGTAAAGAAACTGCAGTTTCTTTAATATTTAGCTGTTTGAATTGGTCAAATAAAACGAATATCAAAACCATAAAAAATAACAGTAAGGCAATATTTGAATTTCGTTTTGTTCGCTTTTTGCTTTTTTTGCGTTTCATTGCTGCTCTCCCGGTTTCTCTATTATAATTTCAGATTTTTATTATAGCAGAAAATACTGATATTTTAATAGGATTTGCTCCTTTAGAGAAGCTGGAAGAACTTTATTGGCATCTCTATTATTGCTTGCTTTCCACTATAATTTCAGCCTCTTCCTCCAGCGGCTTTATGACTGCTGCCATATCCTGATCCCAGAGTCCATTCTCTCCTGCTGTTTGAAATGCTTTTTCAGCCATCTGCCCTGTATACTGACTAAGACCCGCTTCCTGCATCAGCTGATTGGCGAGCCGAACATCCTTGTGGACATATTTCACTGCCCCACCTGGTGTGAAAAGACGTCCGAATACGTATTGTTCCATATGCCTGCGAAGAATTCTGCTGTCGCCATAGCTTGCCTTTAGTACTTTCAAGAGCTGTTCGGACTCCAGTCCGAAAGCAGCTCCGGTGACCATTGCCTCTGATGCAGCAAGGGAGTGAACTGCAACGAGATACTGATTTATCAGCTTAGCAATGCTGCCTGACCCTGAAGGTCCCAGAAATTCAATGGTATCACCGAGCACATCGAGTACCTGCTTTACTTTTTGAAAGGCCGTTTTCTCACCGCCAGCCATAATCGTTAAAGTCCCGCTTTCAGCTCCTTCGGGACCGCCGCTGACAGGACAATCAAGATAGCTGATTCCCCTACCATCCGCCATTTCAAAAATAGTATTACTAGTGTCGGCTCCTACTGAAGTAAAGTCAATGCAAATCGTAGCTGGTCTCGCATTCTCTATAATACCTTCATTGCCCAGATATACGTTCATAACATCCTGAGGCATTGAAAGACATGTACAGACAATATCACATTGACTGGAAAGTTCACTGATTGTTTCCGCATATATCCCACCGTTTTCTATAAGCGGCAGTACTTTATTAAATGTCCGGTTATGTACTGCCAATTGATAGCCATGGCCTAATAGCCGCCTGGCCATTCTGGAGCCCATTACGCCTGTTCCTATAAACCCAATCTTCATGAAGCCACCTCCTTCAGCCAAGCAAAGCTTTCAGCGCTCCCGCATTGCGGAAAATACTCCAGCCCAACTCTGCCTTTATAATTTTTCTGCAAATATTGGAAGATCTCATTATAGTTCATTTCTCCCGTCCCCGGCTCATGTCTGCCTGGGCAATCCGCAAATTGCACATGAGAAACAAGTTCAGCATATTCTTGGAAAAAGGAAAGAGATTGGCCATGTATTCTTTCAATATGGTAAAAATCAAATTGCAGCTTAACATTCGGTAATCCGACTTGATGAATAATGTCTGCAGCCTTCTGAATATCACTTAAGAAATAGTCAGGCATGTCGGATGGATTGATAGGCTCTATTAATAAGGTAATCCCATGCTTAGACATTGCAGTACCCGCGTAAAGGAGGTTTTCGATAAATACTTCCAGACTATTATCTGGGCTGTTTCCCGCCATACAATGTATCTTTTTGACTCCTAGGCTATTTGCATAAACGATCCCCAACTCAACTGATTTTCTAAACTCTTCTATTCTATAAGGGTCAGCTGCCAGACCACGATCCCCTTTCTCCCATTGACCTGGGGGCAGATTAATTAAGTCCATCAATAACTGATTTTGATTAAGCTCTTTTTTTATTTCTTCTATTGTATATGTATAGGGAAACTGACACTCCACATAAACAAAACCGGCATCATTGGCTTTTTTGAAACGCTCTAAAAAAGGAAACTCTGTAAAAACGGTTGAAAGATTAATAGAAAATTTATTCATGGCTGCCTCCTGTAATTGTTGCTGTCAATCCAATGGTCTTTCTGTATGGATTAGCTTTTAAATTAGCTGATCGATCTCTCGACTTAGCCCCTAAATGGGAAGGTCTGTTTCTGAAACAGCGGTTTAATACCATAATCTGCGCTTAAGTTTTCTTCCTGCATAAAATCCTCCCAATAATTCTTTTGTCCATTAATTCGTTATAAGTAAATAGAATCCTTTTTCTAAAAAGAAAAAACTGCTCAATTCCTGAGCAGCCCAATTTTCTTATTATGATTCACCCTTATAAATAAAATAATCAAAATCCGCAAACTGATTTTGACCGGACGTGTCCTGACATTGCATGCCGACGAATGCACCTGTAAAAAAACCTCCGCCCTTTATATAATCATCCGATAATTTATAGGATTGAAAAGTACTTGCAAGTTCATGCCAGTTCTCACCATCAAATGAATAAGAATATGTATATTCATGGATACGGACATTCACACGGAGGTAAACATATTTAACTTCTGCCGGGATTTCAATCTCTTTCCCTTTTAAGGGCTGGGAGAAAATAAAATTATCACAAGAAACCAATTCAAGGATTCGGCCTTTCTCTTCATTCCAGCTGACCTGGCAGGACGTCCAGTTTTTAGTATTATAATAATTGACAAGACCCGCAGATTGCTGGAAGGTTTCGGGCTGGAATGCCATTTTTGTTTCTGCTGTGAACGTAAAGTGCTGCCATCTTCTTGCAATGAAAGCCTGTGTAAATTTGGATGTTAAGCTTTCCTTCCCATATAAGCGGAGATGGCCCGGGTTATCCGTTAATGAAACTATGAGTTCCCCAAGCGGTATTCTTAAATTCTGGAAATTCAGGTTTAAGGTCTTACTATCAAAATCATCTTTCTCCTGCCAATCTCTTTCCCACTTTACTTCCTTAATATTTGGCCCTTCAACTTCAAGTGAAGGCTCATTCCCTCCAACCACATATGGCCAGTCATTCTTCCATTCGAGCCTTTGGATGGCTGTCTCCCTTCCTAGCGGACAGTATCCGCGCGGGTCCAGCAAGGGATGTCCTTCTCTTGGCAAAGGGCGTCCTGTAAGGTGGACAAGAAACCATTCACCTGTATGAGTTTTTACCATTGAGGCGTGTCCGGCCTTTTGGAGTGGATTTCTCGGTGCTCCGAAAGACGAAATGACCGGGTTTTCAGGGTGCACTTCATAAGGCCCCCTAATATTCCTTGATCTCGCAAT
This sequence comes from Cytobacillus sp. GQ23, assembly GCF_059758675.1. Classification (NCBI taxonomy): domain Bacteria; kingdom Bacillati; phylum Bacillota; class Bacilli; order Caryophanales; family Bacillaceae; genus Cytobacillus; species Cytobacillus sp. GQ23. Next base: position 175,298 of record NZ_JCAXER010000007.1, on the reverse strand, counting down.
GGTAGCCTGATGGTCATATTTAGTTCCGCCTTCAGCAGTCAGCAAAAAGTAATAGCCATTGACTTTATACAAATGGGGGGCTTCTGTCAATTTGATATCTGTCCCCTTAAAGATAATCTCAGGTTTCCCTATCAGCTTTTGCCTTTCCGCGTCATATTCCTGCAAAACGATTCCGTAAAAATTGTGATGGCCAGCGCGGTGGTCCCACACCATATTGACCAGATATTTTTTTCCATCCTCATCATGGAACATTGAGGGGTCAAATCCTGAGCTGTTTAGATACACAGGATCAGACCATTCCCCTTCAACGGCTTCACATACTGAAAGATAATTATGGCAATCCTTCCACTGACCATCCACGACTTTTACATCCGTGTAAATTAGCCAGAACTGGCCATCATGATAGGATAAAGCAGGTGCCCAAACTCCCCCTGAATCCGGATTTCCTGTCATATTCAGCTGGCTTAAACGGTTTAGCGGCCTTGCAGCAAGACGCCAATTCTTCAGATCCTTAGAATGATAGATTCCAACACCGGGAAACCACTCAAAAGTGGAAACAGCAATATAATAATCTTCTCCCACCCGGCAAATACTCGGATCAGGATTAAATCCTGTTAAAATTGGATTGCGTATGAGTGCCATAAAACCACACCTTTCTTTTTAGTTGTCACTTTTATGGGCATCTTAAGCCCGAATGTCAGAGATTGGTTCAGGATTCCGGTCAATAATATACCTCTCTTCGATTTTTCTAAAATTGTACATTCCGCCATACATCAATATCCATGAAATAGATACTGCGCTAAAGAATGGAATAAACGCAGGATTGTACAGCAGTACAAAGATAATCGATCCAGCGGAGACCGTTAAAATTAAGGTAATATGCAGGTGCAGGATTCCAAGTAAACATGAATTTTTAATATATTCGGTTACTCTCAAATCGTAATGTACATATACCGGAAAAATATGCATTAGAGTACAGAAATAAAGAACAGATATAATCAGCAGCGGTACGAAAAATACCATCTGCATGCTCCCTTCTAAGCCATTTACAAAATGCCAGTCCAAGAGAATGATTCCCGCCCATATGATCAGGATGAAACCAAGCAGATTGGATTTAATGAATTCTTTTTTATAGATTGATATGAAAGTATTCCATACTGTGACTTCTGCCTGTTTCATCTGCCACTTGCGGACAATGGTGAAGAGCGAAACAGTTGCGGGCATGAAGCCAAAAACGGCTAATCCAGCCACGGTAAATAAAAGCCAGAGCAAGTTAACATAAGCAAGCTTCATAATCCATTCACAAATTGAAAATAGCTTACTCAGCGTTATTTGCACGAAATTCACCTCCTCATTGCCGGATTAGTCCTTAGCCTTTAACCGAGCCAGATGCTATCCCCTCTACGATACGATTGCTTAATATGAGAAAGGCAATTAATATTGGCAGGATGCTGATGACCAGTGTTGCACCGATTGCTCCCCAATCCGTAGTATACTGGCCAATGAAATTCTGGATTCCAACCGTGAGTGTCTTAAAGTTATCCGAACTGATAAATGTATTCACAAATACAAATTCATTCCAGTTGTAAATCATATTAATAATCGCAGCCGTCGCCATAACCGGCATTGTCATTGGCAGTGTTATTTTAAAGAAAATATGATGAATGGATGCACCATCCATGACCGCAGCTTCTTCAACCTCCCTTGGCAGTGCTTCATAGAAACCGAGCAGAATCATAATGGTAATCGGAAGGTTAAAGGCAGTATAAGTTAATATGATGGATAGCGGATTATCAATCAAATTTATCTTTGTAAAGGTACTGAATAAAGGGATCAGTGTGGAATGAACTGGTATCATTAATCCGACCATGAACAGTCCAAGAACAAGCCTGCTTCCTCTCCATTGCATTCTTGTAATAGCAAAGGTAACCATGCTGGCTAAGATGACAGTCAGCAAAACTGCTGCAATGGTGTATGTTACACTGTTGATAAAATATAAACTGATGTTGCCTTCAGTCCAAACCTTTGCGTAATTTTCCCATTTAGGACTTTGAGGTAAAGAAAAGGGCGACGTATTGAAAACTTCCTGATTGTTTTTCAGCGAAAAAAGAAAGAGCCAAATAATCGGGAAAATTTGAAATACTGCGACAATAATGAGTAATATATACATTGTGATGTAAGCTGCACGGTTAAGAATAGACTTTGAGACAGGCTTTTGGTTCGGTAATACTCTTATGCCTGGTGTGCCATCAGCTTTAACTGTTTCCATCATTTTTCCCCCTTCCATTAGTAGATATCTTTATTGGCAGCTGTCAGTCTGCGGATTATATAGGTGACAGCAAGACATATCACCAGCAGGAAAAACCCGATGGCACTAGCGTAACCAAAGTCAAACCCCTTAAATGCTTTTTGGTACATATAAGATGCCATTACTTCACTTGCTCCATTTGGTCCCCCGCCAGTCATGACGTAAATCAGGTCAAAATATTTCAGAGATCCTACAACTGCAAGAACAATGGTTACTTTGATGACATTCATAATTAAAGGTATTTTGATCTTAAGTGCAACCTGCCAGGAAGATGCTCCATCAATTCTCGCCGCTTCTACAAGGGACTCCGGAATATTCTTTAATGCAGCATAATAGATCAGAATATAAAAACCAGCGTACTGCCAGATTATCGGAATAATAATGGCATAGAGTGCAAGATTCGCATCCGCTAGCCATGCTGGAGGATCTTCAATACCTATAGCCATTAAAACGGTATTCAGCATGCCGTTTGATGGATGGTAAATCTTCATCCATAGCTGTGCAATGGCAACAGACGCCAGCAGCATTGGGATTAGATAAATTTTTCTCAATAAATCCGCTCCTCTGATTTTCCCTGCAAGTATAATGGATATGAATAAGTAACCAATTAAACTCATTGCCGAAAATAGGGCCAGCAAAAAGGAGTGCAGTGCACTTTTCCAAAAAAGCGGGTCTTTCATCAATACTGTGTAATTCTTTAAACCAATGAAACTCATTTCACCGATGCCATTCCATTTCATCAAACCGTAGTATCCAGTTTGCAGAATGGGGACATAGATCAATGTGAGAATCAGGAAAAGGGCAGGTGCGATATACAATGCTATTATTTTTTTATTGGAAAGCACGTTATTCATTATGCTTCAGCTCCTTCCTGTTAGAATGAGAAAGGATATACCATAAAAGCTGATATATCCTCTCATGAATCTTTAATTCCCTTCTTCAGCCTTAAGAGCCTCTTCATGCTGTTTGGCATAATCAGCCGGTTTTACCTCATTGCCGAACAAGGATTGGATAAGGTTTAAATGGGTTTCTGCAACTGCCGCACTCATTTGGACATCAGCAAATAAAGTTAGGCTGCTGGCTTTATTCAACTCGTTTAAGACATCGATATACAGGTCGGGAAGATCCACTTTTCCTGTATCAACCTTCGTGGCAGGGATGACACCTGCTTTTTCTACAGATTGCTCTCCCCACTTTTCAACAAAGAACTTAACAAATTCTTTTGATTCATCTTTAACATTTGAATTCTCTGAAACGAACAAGCCTACTCCGGGTCCGCCCACCCAGCTGTCGATATTTCCTTTGCCGCCTTCAACGGTCGGGAATTTAAAGAATCCAACATTATCCCTGAATTCCTGAGGGATTTCTTCATTTGTTGTGAAATTAGGGAGCTCCCAGGTTCCCATCAGGTACATTGCCGCATTGCCATTCAGGAACTCCGCCTTGCCTTCGTCATTTGAAAGTCCATTATAGCCCTTATTAAACGCATTCGTTTTAACAAGGTTTTGAACTTCTTCAGCAGCCGATATTAGTGCAGGGTCTTCAAACGAACCGGAACGGTCAATGGCTTTATTAAGAACTTCAGCCCCGCCAATACGGTCTGCCAGGTACATATACCACAAAGATCCGGTCCAGCGGTCTTTGTTTCCCAGGGCAATCGGTGCCACCCCATTGACTGCCAGTGTCTTGACAGCATTTTCAAACTCGCTGTATGTTTGGGGTGCATCAAGATTATATTTCTCAAAGATTTCTTTATTGTAGTAAATGGGTGCAATGTTCAGCTCAAGAGGCAAACCATATGTTTTTCCATCGAGAGCGTAGGCTTCTGTTGTCCCGCTGACAAAAGAATCCTTCAAGCCATCATTTAATACATCATCCAGCTCTGCAAACAGGTTACCTTTAACAAATGGAGTCATGTATCCAGCTGCCCATGTAAAACCTACATCAGGCAATTCATTAGAAGATGAAAGTACCTTTATTTTATTTTTGTACTGTTCATTCTCAAGAACTTCAACTTCAATTTTCACATCCTCATGTTCAGCTTCATACTGTTCAATAATTTCTGTAACTATCTGATTTTGCTGTTTGGAGCTTCCTGCCGGCCATAAGTGCATGAACTTAATGGTTTTTTTGGAACCATTTTCACCAGTGGCCGTATCAGTGCTTCCGCTGCACGCCGTCAGTGCTGCCGCCGCAAGCAGCACTAAAATAAGTAATAATGAATGCGCTTTCTTCAACATTTCTCAACCTCCTATTGCTTGATTATTCTAACAACTCCAATGATAACATCACTAAAAAATCGCGGTAAGGTAACCGCGATTGGGAAAAATTCCACTTTTTTTAGATGGGCGTTTCATCAAGTTCGGTCAATTTTCGGTATTTGCTTGGGGTTATACCTTCAGACTCTTTAAATAGTTTAATAAAGTACTTGGAAGTTTGATAGCCAGCTTGCCTGGCCACTTCATCTATGGTCAAATCTGTGGTTATGAGCAGCTTTTTCGCCAATTGAAGTCTCTTTCTTGTCAAATATTCACTAAACGTAATTTTGGTCTGCTCTTTAAACATTGCACTAAAATAACTGGCATTCAGATGCACTGCATCAGCCACTTCTTTAAGAGAAATTTGTTCCGTTAGATTTTCATTCACATATGCAATGGCTTGTTTGACAGATGAATTTACATACTCTTTTTTTCCTTCCAGCTCTAACAGACCCCGGTCTGCAATTTTCTCCAAATAGTCTGCCCTGGCCATATGAGCTTCTGTTTCAAGAGCCTCTTCAATTGCACTTATAAGGCTTTTCTTCCGCAATGGTTTGACCAGATAGTTTAGAACCCCCAGCCGGATGGCTTCCTGTGCATAATCAAAATCAGGATAGCCGGATATAATCAGGACAGCAGGCTTGTACCCTTGGTTTCTAATGTTTTTCAAGAGTGACAATCCAGTCATTTCCGGCATGCATATATCTGTAATAAGCAGGTTCACTTTTGTCCTTTTAAATACCGCTAAAGCTTCATGTCCGTCAGCTGCGCCGATAATCTGAAATCTCCCTGCTGACCATCCTTCCAATGTCTTTTTCAGCCCTTGTCTCGTTGTCTCTTCATCATCCACTATTAAGATAATCTTTGTATCCACCATTACTTCCCTCCCCCGCAGGTATTTCGAAGACAACTTTGGTCCCTGAACCCGATTCACTTTCCAGGTTAAGACCGGCAATGGAATTGGATTTATAATAAAGACTGAGCCTTTTATTAACATTTGTCAGCGCCATCCCTATCCCCTTAAATGAAGATACATTCTCCTTTTTTATCTCCTCATTTAACTGATGAAGCTCAGCCTTATCAATTCCCGGACCGTTATCCTGCACCGTAATCTTAACTGTGTCGCGTTTAGCCGACTCTTCTAGATGGATTAGGACAGTACCTTGTATTCTGGTATTTTCAATTCCATGCTGTATGGCATTTTCAACTAATGGCTGGATAATTAATTTTGGTATTTTCACCCCCAGGAGTTTGGGTGGTGCAGTAATTTTCCATAATAATCTATCACCAAGCCGCATTTTCATCAGCCGCATATACCGTTCGATATGATCAAGTTCATCATGTATTGTAACCCATTCACTTGAGCTACGGTTTCCGATTGTATATCGGAAAAGTTCCGACATAGAAATGACAATCTCAGCCAGTTCCTCCTCCTCTTTCTCTTCGAGGGACCAGTACAATGCATTTAGAGTATTGTAGAGAAAATGCGGATCGATCTGGGCCTGCAGGGCCTTAAGCTCAGTTCGTGACCGCAGCAGTTCTTTTTCATAGACAACCTGAATTAAATGGTTGGTTCTTTTAACCATTTTATTGTAGGTATAGTTTAATTCAATAAATTCAAGTGAGGAATTACTTTCAGGATTCAGTTTTAATTCATCCATTTTGGCATTCTTCATTGTATTAGTCAGTTTCTTAATAGGTCTTGTGATCATAGTGGCGAGCACAATGGAGGAAATGACAAACAGCAAGAATCCAATGGAAACTGCCAGGATGATTACAGCTCTAACTTTCGAAACGCCCTGCAGCAGAAAACTCATCGGCTTAAGAATGACAAAAGTCCAGCCTGTCACAGCTGACTTTTCAGTAACAGCCATATATTCCTGATCACGAATGATAATTGGCTGTTCCTTTTGCTGAATAATACTTTTTATATCAAGTCCATAATCATTCGTAATAGGCGTTAAGTCGCGATCCAGCAGCATCATATAATCATTCTGTCCGTTTTCATCATTATTGCCTTGCATCTGAAAATAACTGTTGGAAATACGCACGATAAGATAACCGCCATTCGTGAACCAGCGATCCATCAGACTGACTCTTCGTATGGCAGCAGAATAGTCGCTGTTCCCGGCAGCTTTCCCTGTCCAGACAAGCCTCCCCTTTTCCTTGTCGGCAGCTTTTATCCATTTTGAATCGATGACATTAAAAATATTCTTGCCATCGAAAGGATATACCCTTTTGCCTTCTGCATTATACAGTTCAATTGATGAAATTCCATCAGAGTAGGCATATGTATTATTTATGATTTTAATCAGGGATTCCAATTTCACGTAATCCATGCTTTCCCCTTCAAGCATCTCCAGCAGCATTTTCTGAACAGTACTATTGGTCATAAGCTGGTTAGTCAATGTGTCAATTTGTTTATACATCGTTTCCATTCTGCCGTTGGCTTCTTTTGCGGTTTGCTGAACCTGCCGCTCTGCATTTTGCCTAAAAAAGCCGCCTAACTGGTCATAGACAACGAGTGAAACAAATGACAGAACAACCAGCATAACGCTTAAAAACACTGCTAGAATCTGATTTCGGAGTGTATTATATTTTTTTATAGAAGAAAAAAAGATCTTCATATGATTCTCCTATTCTCGGCTTATCTAATATATATAAATATAGCAGATTTAGTGGTGCAAAACTTGAAAACCCTTACAATAATTATTAAAGGTCTTTTAGGTTTCCTTATCCTTCTTGAAGTCATAATAGCATCTTATTAAAAGAGCATAAATAGAAAAACTGCTCAATACCTGAGCAGCCCTTGTTTGGAAGTTATTCGATTTCGACAATCATTTCAATCTCTACAGGGGCTCCGCCTGGTAGAGAGGCAAGCCCAACTGCTTTGCGTGCATGTCCATTTTCCTTTCCGAAAATGTCATGAAGCAGTTCTGAAGCTGCATTAATAACGATAGGATGATTTTTAAAGTCACTTGTTGATGCAACGTACCCATCCATTTTAATGATTCTTTTTACTTTATTTAAATCTCCTATGATCCCTTTAAGGGCTGCCAGTAAATTAAGGGTGCAAATTCTTGCTGCATCTTTTGCTTGCTCGACAGAAATGTCTTCCCCTACAATACCTGAATATTTTTGTGTGCCATTTACCCTGGGAGTTTGTCCAGATAAAAAAACTGTGCTGCCTGAGATAACACCTGATTCGAAAGGCATTCCAATATCAGATAATAAAGGAAGCTGGATATTTAGCTCTTCCAGTCTTTCTTCAATTCTCTTTTTTACCCCTTCCATAGCTATGCCTCCTGAGAAACACTTTGTTTTAATGAAGAATATAGGTGTTTAGTGAATTTAAATGAGCGGTGAGTATAATAGACCTTAGCAAATGCAAGATTTTCACAAAGTGAGCACTTTATTTCGTAAGGAGCTTTTCGAATATGAGGAGTCTTTAATATTTGCATAGCTTCTTTTAAATGTGTATTACAAACCCACATATTTTCACCTTCTTCTATTATATTGTGAATTTATTTTGCATTCTGTAACGGACTATAACTAAATTCCTCCATTACAGAACGCAATCTCGGGAAACTCACTTCCCAGTAGGAACAGCTGACTTTAATTTATCCGGCTTTCTCTTTTTCACCTGATCTGTCACTTTATCGTCCCAGGAAATGGTAACATCCCCGTTTGTTACAAAAGTCTGGCATCCTAAACGGTAGCCTTTTTCCAGCCACTCTTCTCCCAGCTTTCTTCTTTCCTGGATTTTCACATTGTCCAGGTATTCGGCCCCTTCTTCGGTTTTAAAAACACAAGTGCCGCAAATACCGCCGCCGCAGCGATTTGGCAGATCCCCATCATAGCGGAGCGACATTCTTAATATATTAGAATCCTCAGGCACTTCCAGAGTTTTATTGCTGTTGACAAAATGGATGTTTGGCATGAATGAATTCCTCCTTAAACTTATTCATATGAGTTAGTCCCTTGCCCTTGGTATACAATATACCATACAAATAATATTCAGACAATATTAAAATTTTAAATATTTTAAAACATGCTTTTTTGCACGCCTCATGTAAACTAATGTTTCAATCTCCCTGGCTAAGAAGCCGATAGTTGCGAATCTATTCTCCGATCTCACCTTTCCTTGTCAATCGCTGCTCAAACTTCACAATCTTTTCTTTCAAACTCTTTTTTCTCTGCCTGAATGATCCTCTCTTTGAAAAAACGCTCAATAAACTGTTTAATTTTTTACAGTACCTCTATTCTTAATGCTGGCCATGTATGCCATATAAGCCTTCTTCGAGTTTTCAATATGGATCCTCATCAGGTATTCCGCAATTTCAGCATCTTTATCGCGTAGTGCTTTCATAATATCTATATGTTCCTTTAATGAGTCTTTTCTTCTTCCAGGTGTTTCATATCCCATATTAGCAGCCATGTGAATGAAGTCGATTAGACCTGATAAGATTTCATATAGCTTTGGGCTTTTGGATGCTTTATTAATCAGCCTGTTCATCTGGATATGTTCGGAATTGAAGTGTTCCTCATCCCGTTCACTAAGTTCCATCAGTTCATTGATTTTAAGGTCGAGTTCTTTTTGTGTGTCAATATCCATTCTTTGCGCAGCCAATTTAACCGCCAGTACCTCAAGAGAAGAAAGGATGGTAAAGACCTCCAGTACTTCATTCTCTGATATATTGGAGATAACCACCCCTTTTCTGGGAACTGTTTTCACAAAGCCTTGAGATTCAAGCCTAAATAGAGCCTCCCGGATCGGTGTGCGGCTAATGTTCAGTTTGGCTGCAAGTTCCCGTTCTACCAGTCTGTCTCCCGCCTGGTATTCTCCTTCTAAAATAAGTTTTTTCAGATACAAATACGCATGCTCGCGTATAGATATTAAGTTATTTCCCTCCCATATTTTTTCCATTGTTTCACCGCCTGTTTAAGATAAAAAGATCCCTCCATAAAATAATGCTCCGAATATAACTAGAGAAGGATGAACCTTGAATTTGTTTAATGTTAGATAGCCAACAGCTGTAAGAAGCACAAGGTGCAGCATTCCGCTTTTTTCGAAGGCTGACATAAAGAACTGATAGGCCATAACTGCCAGGAGGACAGCAATGATCGGCTGTACGGATTTGGTCATTAATTTCACTTTAGGGGAATCTTTAAATAAATTCACAAACTTAAACAGCACAATCACTGCCAAAGCTGATGGCAGGATGGTTGCGGCTAATGCCACCGCTGCACCCAGCACTCCGCCCAGTTCATAGCCGATAAATCCGGCCATTTTTGTTGCTATGGGACCCGGCAGCGCATTGGCTATGGCGAGAACGTCACCAAATTCAGAGAGTGTCATCCAGCCATTGTTATTGACTACTTCAATTTGAATGAGTGGTATGGTTGCTGGTCCCCCGCCGTAACCCAATAAATTTGCTATAAAAAATGCCCAAAAAATTTCCCAATAAATCATGAACTTTTCTCCCTTACTGGCATGTAATCTCCAGCTGCCTTTTTATTTGCCTCTTCTTTCCGGTGGGCAATATAGAATGCTGAGCTCAGGACTATTGCAATTAATATACCGGGATGCCATTCCAAAAACTGAACAAATACAAGTGAAACTGCAGCCAACACTAGGTTTTTTGGCAGCCCTAAGCCCTGGCTGCCCTTCTGGTAAAAACGATACGCCATTTCGGCCAGCATAAAACCGATGACAGGTGTCACTCCCTGCACCATTCCACTTACAATCGGGGATTGGCGGAAGGAGTATAAAACGCCAAGCAATGCAAGCATTGCAATTATCGAAGGAAGGATATGCGTCAGGATAGCTACAGTGGCACCCATGCTGCCTTTGACTTTATAGCCTATATAAGCAGCCATCTTCGTTGCAATCGGTCCGGGTAATGTATTTGCTAACGCAAGAGTTTCCCCGAATTCCTCCTCCGTCATCCACTTATATTTCTTGACTGCTTCAAATTCGATCAGCGGTATTGTTGAGGGACCTCCGCCATACCCAGTCACACCGGTACGTGCAAATCCAACCGCCAATTCAAGATAAGGCTTCATGTGAATCCTCCCTTTTTTAGGTGCTTTTGACTGAAGAAGGACCTCATTCCGCTATCTATCTATAACGAATGAGGTCCCTTTTCTATTATTTTTTAATATCTGCTTCGGTTACGACTTCATAGCCGTCTTTTTCCAGGTAATTTTGAAGGGCTTTTAGTGCAGCAGTCCCTACAGCGGTATCCTGCTCACCATTTCCTCCGCTGATGCCGATTCCCCCAACAACTTCTCCATTTACTACAATAGGGAATCCACCGACAAACACAGCAAATTTGCCATCAAGCATATGCTGAATGCCAAATGCCTCATTGCCTGGAAGGGCAGGCCCGTTCGGTTCTTTATTGAACAGATGGGTGGAGCGTTTATGGCCAGCTGCTGTGTATGCTTTAGCAATCGCAATTTCAGGGCCGGTGATTCTTGCTCCGTTCATGCGTTCAAGGGCAATTACACTTCCGCCGTCATCGACAATCGCAATAGTTTCAAACACATTGATCTCAGCTGACTTTTCCTTGGCTGCTTCAATCATCAATTTAGCTTCTTCGAGTTCAAGCTTTAATGCTGTTTTCATGTTTCATTCTCCTTTAGTTTTTAATAGCCGATATAAACGGTTTTAACTTGAGTGAAAAATTCAAGACCGACTCTTCCCGACTCCCGGAATGTAGCCGTACTTGATTGCTTTAAGCCGCCAAACGGCGCATTGATTAAGTTGCCAGTTGTAGTTCTGTTCACTTTAACCGTCCCTGCCTGTATTTCTTTTGTGAATTGACTGGCTGTTTTTAAGTTATTTGTCACGATGGAGGCAGATAATCCGTAATCAACGTCATTTGCAATCGCAATGGCTTCTTCATATGTATCCGCCTCAATCACAGCAATTACAGGGCCAAAAATTTCTTCTTTGGCAATGCGGTGACCCGGTTTAACATTTGTAAAAATAGCGGGCTGAACAAAATATCCTTTTTCATATTGGCCATCCGTCAGCTGTTCACCGCCATATACAAGGTCTGCACCGTCTTCTTTTCCAAACTCGATATATTTCAGGACGTTTTTCAGCTGTCTTTCATTTGCAAGCGGACCAATCTTTACTCCTTCTTCAAAGCCGCTGCCAATTTTAAGGGCGCTCGTTTTTTCAATTAATTTTTCAACAAATGCTTCTTTTACTTCCTTCATGACAATCACTCTGCTCGTACCTGTGCAGGCTTGCCCTGTTAAAGAAAATCCGCCATTTACTGTTAATGTGGCCGCCAGATCAAGGTCAGCATCTTCCATAACTAAAAGCGGGTTTTTTCCGCCCAGTTCCATTTGAGTTCGGGTTGTAAATGAGCTCTTGCTGTGAATGTCCTCACCCGCAGCTGTGGAACCAGTGAATGTAACAGCTTTTACTGCAGGATGAGTAACTAATAAATCACCAACATCAGAAGCCTTCCCTGTAACAAAGTTTAAGACCCCTTTTGGTATACCTGCCTCATGGAGTGCTTCTACCAGCCGGACAGCAATCAGAGGGGTATCTGATGAAGGTTTGAACACAACTGTGTTCCCAGTAATTAATGCTGGAGCAATTTTTCTCGCGGCAATGGAGATTGGAAAGTTCCATGGCGTTATGACACTTACAACACCGAGCGGTTCTCTTTCCGTTGATACTCTCATATTTGGATCATCATTAGGGAAGGTTTCACCTGTGAAGCTTTGTCCCTCAACCGCATAATAACGAAGTGTCTGTGCGGACCGGAGGACCTCATTTTTTGCATCATTGACATGCTTACCTTCTTCTCTAGACAGTTCTTCTGCATATTTCGCCGCATTTTCTTCAAGATGTGCCGCAGCTTTGTTTAAAATGGCAGCACGCTTGGATGGGGCTGTCTTTGCCCATCCAGGGAATGCGTCTCTGGCAGCTTCAATAGCCAGCTTTACATCAGCTTCATTTGATGCCTGAAAAATGCCGACGACATCTTCTGTATTTGCAGGGTTTACACTTTGAAACTTCTTTTGGCTCTCCGATTCCTGCCATTCACCATTGATATAATTATGGAAGGTTTCTACTTTTGTTGTAATCAAATGAAATCACCTTACTCTCTGTTTATTTCTCCCTTTACTGCGCCAAATTCTTTGGTTAAAGAAAGAGCCGCCACATAGACCTCGTATAACAAGATTTAATGTGACGGCCTGGATAATAGATATTATTTTGCTTCTACTAAAGAGCCAAGATCCTGCTCAAGGTATTCTCTCCATAGGCCATCCATATACATGCGGCGCATTTTCGCCCCTGTACGCACTACTTCCAGACAGCGCTGCTGTAATTCAGGAGTGTCAGCATGATCAAGAACAATCTTATAGCCGCGCTCTCCATGGATTTCATCGGATACGATATGAAGGTCGAAGAATTCGATTTCTTCATCTGTGAATCCGTATTGAGCACGAAGAGCAGGAGTCTGCTTTCGATAAATATCCGGCACCTGTGACTCCAAGCCCACAACAAGAGCTGCAGTTGCTACAACAAAGTTTTCACGTGCAGCCACTGCGTAGCACCAGCTTTGAAGTCCTAATGTCGTCGGTGCCATGTTTTCCGGATTGATTACACGTTCGCGGGTTGTTCCGCAAGCTTCAGCAAAGCGAATCAAAAGGTCAGTATGCCGGTCAGCAGCAATTTCTTCTTCATACATATTTTGAAGTGTGAAATCTTTTGCTGCTTCAAATTTTGGATCGGTTGGAGTGTTGTGGTAGATGTACGCTAAGTAATCAGCGAATGGACCTACATAGTGGTAATGGTTTTCAGCCCATCTCGCAAAATGTTTTCTTTCCAGTTTTCCTTCAGCCCAAGCTACTGTGAATGGAGCTTTCTGACTGTGGTTTCCTTTAATCGCTTCCTCTAGTTCTTTACGAAATTCATCTTTAGATAATAATTCTGGCATGTGTAAACTCCTCCTCGAAATTTATGTAGCCTATTGGCATTTGATATTTTGTATACCAAAACTTCTTTTAAAAAATAATAGGTTGCTTATTATCAGCCCTATTAATTAGTGTTTTTTGGTCTTTGGTATACCTTAATAAAATCATAACCTATTCTTATTAAATTGTAAACACAATTTTTAGAATTTTTTAAAGATTATTTTTTCTATATGCTAGATTGAAAGAATTAGTAAAGCAGCTCTTCTTTCAAATCAAGCAGTTCAGAAAGCTCCTCTGCAAGATGATTCAGGGCTTCCTCTACAATTTGTTCCCCGATTTCCCTGCTCCCTTGCCGGCCATCACCTATACAGCCATTTTCAGTCATCTCTTCATAAAAATAAAAACCTTGAACAGCCTTCCCCGGCCGGAGCCGTTCCCACCTTCCGCCCTGCTTGATTTCACCTTTTTCTAATAAGTCTTTTTTTACTAATTCCGGAGCCAGATACAGAGCTTCAGACACTTCCCTTTCGCAACTGTGTCCAAATAGAGAAGATTTAACATATTTCCCTATTGATTCTTTCGCAGAGGCAGTGGTCTTTGCATAGTATACTTCTACTTCTAATTCTTTTGTGATAGTCATTGCTGCAAGATTTAATGTAGATTGGTTTCCCCCATGGGAATTTAAAAACAGATACTTCTTGATGCCATGCTGTTTCAGGGATGAAACCATGTCTTTCAGAACAGCTATCAAAGTAGTCGGCTGTAGTGTAATGGTGCCTGGAAAATGGATATGATGCTCGGAAACACCCATGTTAACAGTTGGCGTCACAATAGCATATGGAAACATTCTTTGCCCCAATTTTATCGCCATTCTTTCTGCCAGCACTGCATCACAGCTCTCCGCCATATGAGGCCCGTGCTGCTCATGTGCTCCGACAGGAATAATAGCGAATTCTACAGTTTCTAAGGATTTCTCAACTTCCTTCCACGTCATCTTGGTAAGATTATAACAATTCATTTTTTTAATACCCCGCTTATTTTTTAGGTATTTTGTATACCGTTAATAAATAAAAATAAAAAACTATTTGTTACTAGCTGCAGTTGTTTTTTTAGGAGGCTTTACAGAGATGTTTTCCTGTGATATTTCAATATCATTCTGGATGGTCATTTGACATGTTAACCGGTACCCCTCATTCACTTTATCGCCGAGCATTTTTTCTTCCTTCCAATTTGGCGGTGCGAGATTATCTCCCCCGTTTAAAACGATACAAGTACATTTTGTGCATCTTCCCATTCCACAACCGTATTTTAATTCTGGAAACTGGCGGATCCCTGCCAGTACTACCAGGTTCGCATTATCCTTTACCTGCTTTTCTACAATCTCTCCATTTACGTGCAGTGTAACCTTAGGCATATCATTACCCCTTTCTGTTTATTCTAAAAATTTAGATACTTATTCCGAAGTATACAACCTTTCTGGCAGATTAGCAAACTTGATTTTTATTTTTTGCTGTAAATGCTTCTGGTTATGGAATAGTTTTATAGAATATGAAGATTTGCAGGTAATTCCCATTTAAGAGTTCCCTGGCCGGATTTTCGGCGGCATTATTAAGAATGGAAACATCCATTTTGGCTGGGACCGCTGATTTTCGGTGTTATTCATGTAGATTATTTGCTATTTTGACATGGGGATATTTAATATCGGCACTAATCAATCAGATTAACTACCATATTGGCTGAGGCAGGTTAAATTTTCGATCTTAATTGTTTAACATTAGAACATTTAATCTCGGCATTATTCGAATAGATTAACTCCCATTTCAAATAAAGTACGCTTATTTTCGGCTTAATTTCGAGGGATTACTACCAAATTGGCGAGGGACGGATAATTTTCGTCCTTATTCATGAAGATTCCTTACTATTTTGACATGGGGATATTTAATATCGGCGCTAATTAAACTGATTCAGTCCCTTTTAATATGAAGTTCTCCCATTATCGCAGATATATCAGCAGGACTTACTGCAGTCCAAGCCAAGCCCCCTCTTAATTTTTGTTATTATGATCAATGGAACAGGTATTTATATTTTTATTATGAATTCTACCAGATCTTTTTCACCGAATTATTAAAAAATTTAGAATTTATAATTGAAAAATTTGAAGTTTTAGTATAAAATACATTTAAAGTTTATGGTATACAATATTCCAACAAAAGGGAGGTATGCTGCCTAAATACATATTATAGTAACTTACTGAAAATATTTTAGATTAAAAGGAGTGTTTAAATTGGGTAAATATATTGTATTAACAAATAAAGATACTTTCCAGACCATTCTTGAAAACGAGGGATTAAAGCCGGTTGAGACGTATCATTTTTATTTTTTCGATAAGTTGAAGGCTAAGTACACTATTGCAGAGGTTTTAGATGAAAATATTAAAATCCAATTATTTGAAGAATACGAAGGAAAAGAATATGTAAATCATATTGGTGTTAAATTCTTTGAACGTTTTGAAACGCTTGAAGCAGCCAGGGAAGAATTGGATGAGATTGTAAAGGCATCCGGCAATAGCGAAGACTCTATTCATTCAAAGCTGGTTAAATCTGATGAAGTAGCCGTATAAAATTTTTAAAACCCGGGGGAAGCATCTCTTCTTCCGGGTTTGCTGTTCACTTAATAATTTTTTTGGCTCTTTTTCGTTTTTCTATTAACCGTTGAGTTCTGTAAAAACATTGTGCAAACAACTTTTTTTATAAAAAAGACCGCCAAAGCATGGCGGCATGATTAGAATTTTAATGTTCTTCTTAGACGTGCTAATTTTCTTTCAGTTTTCTCAATTGCATATTTGGATCCAAATAGAAAATGGAACATCAGGGCAGCCTCCTTTTTTTCAATCCTGTTATCATTATTATATGATGAATTTTTCAGATTTACAATAATATTGTATACCAAATACCAGAATTAATTAATTTTACAGTCAAATTTTTAAATATATACAACTATAATGGCATCTCGGTATACAATTACCATTAAAATTCAATAAATGAGGGTGTCTACTATGTTAAGAGTTTTATTTTCAACAGTGATCGCTTTATTTTTGCTGTCCACCTTGCTTCCCCAATGGAATATTGATTCCCTCCTATCTATATTGTGTTGCATCATCGTGGTTTTAACATTCCGGCTGACGAAGAAATTTGTTCGAGTACTCGGGGGCATTTTCCTCATTTTTGGTGCAGTTTTGCTCTGGACAAGCAACTCAGGGTGGGAGCAATATATTTTTGCTTTTGGACCTATGCTAGATTTGCTTACCATGTTTACGCTGATACCAATCCTGGGGATTCCTGTTAAATTGGGGCGATATGGGGAAGGCATCCAGGCTATCATTCAAAAACGGGTAAAAACATCTGGCCAATTGTATATGATGACTTCTGGAATCTCTTACTTTTTCAGCATTTTCATGAATCTTGCCACACTTCCCATGACCTATTATTCAATCCGGCCTGCACTGGGCAGCTTTCCAGTAAGGAACAAGGAACGTTTTATGAGCAGGGCCATTTCCAGAGGGTTTGCGATGCCATTAATCTGGGCTCCGGTAACACCTATTGTGGGAATTGTGATAACGATGACGGGTGTCAGCTGGGGCTCCATCCTCCCTTACGTCATTCCACTGAGCATATTAGGTTTAGCAATGGATTGGTTTATTGGATCCCGTCAGTCACAGCCAATAAAACTCCCTCATCCTGCAAAAGAATCCGTGCATGAAACAGCTGCAGCCATTGAAATGCCTAATGACGGACGCACGGGAAGAGTTTTTCAGATCCTGGTGGCCATTGGTATATTTAATGTCCTTGTTTCCTTTGCAGAGACACAATTTTCATTGCCATTTTTAATTCTGGTTTCGCTGATCGTCATTCCCTTTGCTTTCAGCTGGTCCTTATTTTTATGTAAAGGAAAGGAATTTGTCCATCAGTTGTCTGACCATTTCAACTCCTTCGCTATGGGCATGAAGGATCAATTTTTTATTTTTTTATCAACAGGCTTTTTTATCTCAGCGATAAATATTTCGAAGGCAAATGAAATCCTTTTTGACTGGATTGCAGCTTTTATTAGTGTAGCAGGAGTCGAGATTTTCCTGATCCTCCTGCCTCTGATTCCTTTAGGGCTGGCCTTTTTGGGCCTCCATCCTGCTGTTTCCCTTGCATTGATGATTGAAGGAGTTAACCCGGAAGCCATCGGAATTTCTCCTCATATCCTTACAGTCGCAATGCTTTCCGGGGCGGTTTCCGCCTTCTTGGTAGGCCCATATAATGCCACCCTAGGTCTCATGTCTAACATTATCAAAGTCGATTCCTATAAAGTCTCAAGCTGGAATCTTCCTTTTGCGGCAGTATATGTTGCATTTGTGATGCTTTATTTGTTCTTACTTGAAAGATTGCTTTAATAAAAAAAGCTGCTGAAAGTTAATCAGCAGCTTTTTTAGATTCCTGTATTTCCTTCACAATTTCATTTGCAAAATGCCCCAATGTACCTTCGCTATAAGAACGTATGACTTCAGGAGCAAGAGAAGTAAGGCCTCTTTTAACGTAAGCTGGGTGATATCCTTTCCCTGCGAATTCAGTTTCAATTTCAACAGCCGTTTTTACAGCAAAATAGGTTGCCTGTTTATTTACTTCTAATACCGTCTCTTCTCTGTCTATTATGATCTCCCCCACTGGTCTGAATAGATCCTGTATGGGAGCAGGGAGTTGGTCCTCTGTTATAAATAATCCCTTTCCATTCTCCATTAAATCTCTCGAATGCCCCATGTATTTCAATCCAAACACCTTGCAGGATGGGAGCCTATCTTTAATCACTTTAGTTGGAAGCGCGGTCGCCATATTAATGAAGGCGATAGAAGAGTTCTCTTTAATAAGGCTATCGATAAAAGAAATTACCTTTCCAGCCGGCAAGGCGAGCAGAATAATATCCAATTGTCTCATCTCTTTATCTGTTAAAGGATGTGCGTTAGGAAACTTTTCCGCAAAGTGTTTTGCCTTTGACCTGTCGGGATGGAAAATGCCTATTGAAAAGTTTGATTTATGCCAGTGAGTCATCATTGCTGTACCTAATTTTCCTATACCTGCTAAGCCAATTTTCAAATCCTCACTCCTCTCTAAATAAAAAAGACTATCCCATTAGTTAGTTTATTCTAACTTTGCAGGATAGCCTACTTTTTTTCAAGCTTAATGTTTTACCAGATTAATATGGCAACTAGTGTGGCTATAAATAAACTGCCGACGACTGGAATAAAGTTTTTTCTCGCCAGCTCCAGCGGTGAAAGCTGCAGGAATCCTGCTACAGCGACAAGTGAAGACCAGGCAACAATTGTTCCACCACCCCAGATCGCACCCATTTGACCAATGGCCGCTAAAGTGGAAGGATCGATATGGCTTCCACTTGCTAATGCACCTGATAAGGCACCTGTTAACGGAAGCCCTGAAAAACCTGACCCATCCAAGCCGGTGATCAGACCGACAATTAACAGACCGAATCCTGCAACAAAGGCATTCTCAGGTATATATGACTGGCCAGCTTGAATCATATCAAATAAAAAGGCTGGTTTGGCAGCGCTTTCATCTAATGATAATATTGTGCCAGTGAAGTCTGAACTTGCCATAAAGAAGAAGCCTGCTATTGGAATAACCGGAGCCATCGCCCTGAAGGCAAACACGAAGCCTTCTGTTAAATGCTCGCTTACCTTATCTAAAGCATTAATTCGATTAAATACCACAGTGGCAAGCACGAATAAAACTGTCGCAACACCGCCAATGAATGCAGCTCCATCTGTTCCTTCAAAGCCTGTACCACCTGTTAATTTTGTTGAGAACATATAAATCATAACAGCCAGCATCGATAAGGGCACTAATACTGCAAAAACCTTGCCCCATGTGTTTTTTCGCTGAATGATTTCGGCACTTTCTTCAGCAGTGGCAGCAAGCTCATTTGCTACACCGAAGAAAGCGGCATCTTCCGGGTTTAACTTGGAGTCATGCTGCCCATTTTTCACGATTGATTTTCTATGCGCCACATAAACATAAGACAATGCGAGTACACCTGTAATAACGGAAAGAACCAGCGTCTTATCCGCAACCATGGACTTATCAATTCCAGCTGCTTTGGCACTGAGCATCGGTGCTACCTGCATGATATAATCAGAGGATAATGCCATGCCCTGACCGGCAATGACAATTACCATGGCAGCCGTCATCACAGGCAGCCCAGCTCTAACAGCTGCAGGTACAAGCAGTGCACAGATTAACGGGACTGCAGGTGTTGGCCAGAAAAAGAGAGAGATCACGTAGGTTGTAACCATCAGTACTAAATAGGAAACATGCCCATTCACCATGACTTTCTCTATCGGACCAATAAGCCTCTTATCAGCTCCCAAATCCTTCAAAGAATTTAGCAGAGCGATCATGAGTGAAATAATTAAGAATATGCTGAATAACTCTTTTGCTGCGAGGAGATTAGCGTTAAATACAGCCTGAAAGCCAGCAATCAGACTGCCTTTATAAATGACTGCCACTAAGAAAGTTCCGATGATTACCGGCAAGACAACGCCTCTCCTGAAAAGCATGGTGGCGATGACAGACACAGTAACAATTGCATAGACCCAATGAGCAAATGTTAACTCCATATATTCCCCTCCGTGTTTCGTAATAAAAAATAGCTCTCTATGAAAGATTGCAAAAGACAGATTCCTGGAGGCATAAATTGTTTATCTGCAGCTGACTATGTAATACCCAGAAATTTAGCATAACCAGTAAGAATTTGTAACATTTGCCAAACAGAATACAGCATTTGGTAGATTGTATACCAAAATAGCCAAAAAACAAAAAAGCGTTTAACATGGCTGACTGGCTTTACTGCTGATGTACCGCTTTTAATAGCCCTTTATCCATCTCTTATGCTAGCAGATTGACAGATTCCATTGAAATGCATCTACCCTTCTGCACATGAGAACTATGACCACCTCCCTTTTTCACTATTTTTAACTTGTATACTATAATAACACTAAAAACAACTATTGTGCAAATAATTTTGAAAATTTAGATGTTTTACTATTTTCTATAAAATGTATTGCTCTCTTTATGAACTTAAGTTAAAATCTAGATTAAAATTGCACAAAGTATATCGTATGCCACCTCTATAGATACCTATACTTAGAGCTTATCCCAAGAAGGAGTGAAAAACATGCTTAAAGCTGGAATTATAGGTTTTGGAACGCTTGGGAAAACCATTGCAGAATTAATAGAAACCGGCCATGCCGGCAATGTGATGCTGAAGTCGGTGCTGGTCAGAAGTAATAAACATGCTGATCATGCTGACAAACAATCACTTGCCCTTACATCAGATGAAGACGACTTTTTTAATGGTGATTTAGATATTATCATAGAGGCAGCAGGTCATGAGGCTTTACACCTTTATGGAGAAAAAGTGCTGGCAAATGGAAGTCATCTAGTAGTACTTTCTGTAGGAGCATTAGGAGATGCCTGTTTTTATGAAAAACTGCAGGATGTCGCCATGCAGCAAAACCGGCAGATCTTTATCCCCTCTGCAGCTATAGCCGGCCTGGACCGGATTGCAGCAGGGGCACTGGGGGAGATTGAAGATATTACATTAATCACAAGAAAACATCCCCGCAGCTGGAAAGGTACGATTGCAGAAGAAAAAGTGGATTTACATATGCTGACTGAACCATTTTGTATTTATGAAGGAAATGCCCGGGAGTCATCCAGGCTGTTTCCGCAAAGTGTGAATGTTTCCGCAGCCCTTAGCCTGGCGGGTATTGGATTTGAAAATACAAAGGTGAAGGTATATGCTGATCCGACTATCCGAACAAATACTCATACCATTAAGGCTAAGGGGTATTTTGGCGAAGTGGAAATCTCCGTTTCGAATGTTCCTTATGAAGAAAATCCAAAATCGAGTCCAATTGTCGCCATGAGTGTAGCTAAGGTATTAAAAAATTTAACTTCGCCATTCGTGATTGGAGTTTAAAAAAAATTAAGAAAGAGCTCAAGCTCTTTCTTAATTTTTATTTTCGTTCTGCTGAACCGCTTCAATATATGCTTTTTTTGAATTCTCAATATGTATTTTGGTAAGATATTCTGCCATTTCCATTTCTTTATTGACGATGGCTTCCATGATTTTTAAATGCTCATCCATGGACTGCTTTGCCCTGCCTGGATTTTTATGCCCGATTTTGGCAAAAGCGCGAATGTAATCGGACAATCCGCTCAGCATCTCATAAAGCTTCACATTTTTGGCAGAGCTATATAGGAGATGATTTAGCTCTCTATGTAATTCAGCAGCATCTTCTTCTGGATTTTTCAGGTATTCCTTGACCTTTTGAATACTGTCAGTGAATTTGCTTTCCATTCCTTCATCCAGCTTTTGGACGGCTAATTTTGCTGCAAGTACTTCAAGTGAAGATAAAATGGTGAATACTTCAATTATTTCCTTTTCAGATATATCGGCAACGATTACGCCTTTTCTTGGCACTGTTTTAACAAACCCCTGGGACTCCAAACGGAACAGCGCTTCCCGTATTGGTGTCCTGCTGATATTTAACCGCTCAGCAAGTTCACGTTCAACCAGCCGGTCTCCCGCTTTAAATTCCCCGTCTAAAATAAGATCCTTAATATGCAGATAAACCCTCTCGCGTATTGAGATCAGGTTATCTTCCGTCCAATTGTTAACCATCCCTTTCCCTCTTTCTCTCTTTAGTAACCTTACTGCCCATTATAACTTACCTGTCGGGGTAACAGCAATTTTTTGGCTGATTTACCAGGGAGTTCTACTAGTCTCACCTTTACGGCACATTTATTTTTTCTATCTTTCCCCGGGAAGTCCGATCATTTGCCGCGACCCGTGAAATAATTTCCGCGATAATTTCAGCCAGTTTTAAAACCATGTACAGTCTCGTGCTATTTAAAGAGTGCACTGGTGATAATGGATCGAGCGTATTTACAATGGCTTTCAAATGATAGTCACCCACACTCGGGAGAACCCGATTCACTGCGTTCCCTGGAATAAAAGATCCTTCTCTTATTAAAATATAGCCGATTTGCCTTTCGTCTCCAAGGCAGGCGTCGATGCCAAATATAAAGGGATTATGGTGGGTTTCTTCTATTTCTTTAAGTACCTTTTTGATATTTAAAGCGTGGACCGGATCCTTTAAAGTCCCATACACTGGATAGGGAATGTTCTTCTCTTTAAGTATCTTACCTGCCAATGGCCCAAGAGAGTCTCCTGTAGAGCGGTCAGATCCAATGCATAAAATAACGATTTCCCTGGATGTGCTGTAAAAAATCTGCTCCAGCTTCGATACCATCTTTTCAACTTCAGCTTCTTCCGTTGTTTCTTTGATGGAAATGTAACTTGCTGCATCAATGACATTCTTCTTCTTCGTTTTGCTGGATGAAAATGGCCACATTTTTTTACCTCCTCTCAGGTAATGTTTATATATTGTGAATCAGTATTGTTATATAAAAATTTAATTGATAATCATTCTTAGTTTATACAATGAAAGGAGCAATTGGAAATTTTTCAGCCAATATTTTATGTAGTTACCCGGACTTTAGGTAACATATCCTCGGACTTCTTTATATCTTTCTTCAATCATACCCGAAGTCCAAGCTGGCTTTCATTACCTGTGTAATTTACTGCGAAGAATATTTTGCAGCCCTATACAAAAGATAACTTTTGCGGGGGTGAGTTCTTAATGAAAAAGGACAATATAAATGAAGGAATTGATAATCAAAATGGAGGTTCCCAGGATATTTTAATGAATAGGGTTAATCAGGTTTTTGACAGATTGGCTGAAGAAGTAAGGGGGATGGTCGATGAGGGCAATTCCAGAATGAATAAACGATAAAGAAGCTGGTATCCTGATCAGCTTCTTCATTTTTTGCCTGAATCCGTTTTTTTTCTCCGCCTTTACCATGCATTAATTTACTGAAATGGCCAAGTATCATTATTTCCCCCCTCCACTTTTTGTTCGATACTTTACCTCATAACCGATAAAGTAAAAAACATCATAATCCTCTCTTCCTTATAGCCTAAATTTAGATGTGAATTTCAAGTTATAAAAAATTAACTATTTCGACTTTCGAAAAAGATGTTATAATACTATTTATAAAATTTTTACAGAAATGAAGGCGAGTTCGTTTGAAAAAGAGATTATGGCTGATTTATTTGATGCTGACTTTGGCTACTGCAACATGGGGCAGCGCATTTATTGCCGGTAAGTTTGCTGTTCAAAGCTTCGAACCTGCAACCGTTGCTTTTTTGCGGTTTTTAGGAGCTGCCATCCTGCTTTTTCCGCTTATGTGGATTATGGAGAAAAACCGGAAGCGGCCAAACTTAAGAGATCATGGACTGTTTGCTCTCTTGGGCCTGACTGGAATTGCGCTGTATAATATTTGTTTCTTTCTGGCCACAAAGCACGCACCGGTGATTAAAAGCTCATTATTTATTGCATCCAATCCGGTTCTTATTGTCCTTTTATCTGGACTATTCCTTAAAGAGAAAATTACGAAAAATCATATCATGGGAATGGCCGTTGCATTGACAGGTGCAGTGTTTATTATTACAGATGGCCATTTGCTCTCTCTTTTCCAATATGGCTTTGAACCAATTGACTTTGTACTGCTGGGGGCTGTGATTAGCTGGGCCATTTATAGTGTTGTGGGGAAAGTGGCATTGAAAAAATTCAGCTCAGTGGAATCGACCACATATGCCGTTGCCTATGGGACTTTATTTCTTTTGCCATTTGCTTCTGCAGAAACAACGTGGATGGATCTTCAGCAAGCCAACTTTACAACTTGGGCTGCTATTGCTCATATGAGTATCTTTGTTACCGTGATTTCATTTGTCATGTATTATAACGGAATTAAAGAGGTCGGAGCGGCCAAGGCTTCCATTTTTATTAATGTGATGCCAGTGTCTGCTGTTTTCATGGCTACAATCTTTTTGGGTGAAACGTTCACCATTGCGCATGGAATTGGAGCAGCCTTTGTTCTTACGGGTGTATATATAGGAACTAATGCTAAATTTTTTCAAAGAAAGATGACTAAACAAGCCATGAAAAATAAGACTGCCTAGTAATTTATTAGACTCATACATGAAGAAGAAGGGACCTTATTAAGTCTTTAGAGAATGATGCTGGGAGTTTCTCCTGCAGAACATGCTGTGCAATTGCCGCATGGGCTAACTGATAAAATGAATTCAAAAGGCTTGTTCCCGATTGGCGGTGAACAAGCCTTCTGTTTATTTAATCATGATCATAATAGCTTTTTTGCTTATGTATAAAAGAACTGGCTAGTGCTATTGCTTTTTTTGACTCGCCTTTTTCTGAGTAAAAATGGAATAGCTTTTTCTCATAATGGTCGATTAAAATGCCGTATCCAATATTTTTGAAGTATGGCAATGCTATTTCTTCAATAAATTGATAGTATTGCCTTTCTTCATCCTTCAGCAGGTGGAGATGAAGCTGAAAATAAATCCAGGTATATGAATCAGCAGCTCTTGCCCTCTCCAGTCCTTCTCCAGCTAATTTTATTAAGATATTTCGGGACTTGAGTTTCCCTTTATAACAGGTATGAATATATCCATCTAAAGCAGTCAGATAGTGAGGAGATTTTTCAGCGGTAAGTTTTAATGCTTCTTCATATAGACCAGCTGATTTCCGATATTTCTTTCGGCGAAAATATTCAAAGGCCAGATTATGATATAGCTTGGATTTGCGATCACCTGAATTACATGCATCACATAGCTTTATAAGCTGTTCATATTTTTCCTTCGTTTCATGAAAATCATGAAGTTCCTTCGAATTTAGCTGTATAATCAGCAGCATTTCTGTGTCAATAATCCGGAGAATGTTTAAGGTTCTTTGAAAATATTGAAGCGCCTTTTCTCCATAATAATAGGCGGTAATATTCGAATGGATGGAATGGTAGGCAATCGCTAAATGGTAATAGTATTCTTCGTAGCTATACTGATCTCTGTCAATGGATTCCAAGCAGCTGATACAGTCACGATATTGGCCGGTTAGAAAGTAATAAATGCCCTGGATATGCTTTAACAAATTAGCATTATGAGGTGACAATGCAGCAGAAGCTTTTTTAAGATCCGAAATTAAATCTGATGCTGAAATCAAATCACCTACAGATAAAAAATATCTGGCTGACAGCAGGCGATATAGAGTTTGAAAGTCAGTCATATGAATCAGTTTTTCACCCTGCAGTTCTTTCTTTATACGCTCAGATTCCTGCAAACGCTGCATGATCATACTCTCATGCCATTCATCCAGCCTTTTGGCAAGCTGATGATATCGCATTGTTTCCTCTTCAGGATCGATTCCGAGCCTCCTGGCGAGGAGGAGTGTAATTTCACCGGAGTATTCGGTAATTCCCCTCTCGATTTTACTTAAATGGGTAACAGAACAGATTCCTTCCCCCAGCTGGCCCTGTGTTAATCCTGCTTTTTCCCTGTAAAACTTAATAATTTTTCCTATGATCATGCTGCCACCTCGGTATCAAGTTTCTATTATTATAGTGAAATCACTGGATGTTTTCTATAGGATAATAGAAAAAGGCAGGAGAACTTGTCTCCTGCCTGCTGTTTTATTATTAATTTTTCGGCTCCAATCCAATCATTTTTAAGAAATCAGCTAGCCCTTTCTTTCCAATCCTGTCTTTCGGCTGATTTCCTTTTCCGGACAGCGGCCCTTTCGTCAAGAAATTCTTTTCAATCCATCTGACGTCGGTTTCATCGACTACTCCATCCTGATTTATATCCAGATCGGCATTTTTAGGGTTTTCTTCTCCATAATGATTAACCGCTTCTTTCATGTCACGGATATCGATAACCCCATCTTGAGTAACATCCCCAGCAAGGTTATCTTCAGGGTTAATTCTTACATAAAGCCCGTGATACTTTCCATCCTTCTCGATGCTGGCCGATACATTTTTATATTCTGTCAAGTGGCCAGGAACCTCGACATAGACCGTATAGGCTTCTTTTGCTGCTGGCACAATGACCTCAAACAGTCCACTGCTGTCCATAGTTCCATCATAAATTTTCCCGTCTGCTGCTTTCGCATAAACCTTTGCTTTAAGCTTGGTAAAATCATATTTGCTGTCAATCCAGCCTCCTGAAGTTAAGAAAGCTTCTGGTGCCATATTGCCTGAAATACGTGAGTGAGATGAGATAAGCTCAAAATGGTTTAAGCTGTATGCCGGAATGGTTACGGCTTCGGACTGACCCTTTTTATGATAAGAAAGTTCTTTTAACCCAAAGGATACATACCTTGCGTAACTGGTGTCATCCACCATTTTAAATGTAACATCCAGGAAAGGCATATCTCCGCTGATCCCTTCAAACCCTTCTTTTAATAAAGCTGCCCCGACTTTTACACCAGACTTAGTGACAACTGGTTCATCTATTTTTACCTCTATACCATTTTGGTCTGCAAACTTCTGAAGCTCAGGATTTACTTTAACTTCCTGCAGCTCAAAAAAGTCAAGTAGCCCCTGAATTTCATAAGTGCCTGAAATAAAGTTCTCCACATTGTTTAAATCAAGGGTCACGGTTATTTCGTCATTCAGCTTCATACTGCTTTTATTAAAACGGCTGTCTGCGTATTCAGTGCCTTCCTTCATAAATACATACCGGGGAGATTTAAACATATTGGCTGCTGTTGCCATATCCCACGGGAATAGCCTTAACTTGTAAGGTGTCGTTTCATATTCTTCCGGAAGCACACCAAATTTTGTAGTGCCATCGTCTTCAAGCTGCAGGAATCCGCTGATAAATGGCAGGTCACTTTCGTAATAAGCAGCTGTATTGGTTTTTTGGGTATATTCCATTCCTTTTGATTGCAATAGGTCAACTGTCTTGTCGGTCACCTTACCATGAACCCAGAATGCCCTGTGGCCGTCTTCAGTTGTTAACATATTATCATTTATCTCAACCACTCCCGGCTCAATATCGAGGTCTGCTTCCGGCGGAGTATTGTCTATAATACCAAGACTTTCTTGATGATAGGTTTTTCCATCTGCATCACGGCTGATCAAATCAAGAACATATTCACCTTCCGGCAGTTTCTGAAGATAATCGGCAATCGGCTGCTTCTTATTTCCTGTAAATGGATAAACTAGTCCTCTGTGGCCGAAGAATATGAGATATTCTTTATCAGGCAGAGCCGCTCGGGCATCAAAGCTTCCGACAATTCCGATAGCCTTTCCTGTTTTTGCATCCTTTACAACTAAATCGAATGTCTCCATCGGGCTTTTAAACTTAAAGGCAAAGTGCGTACCAGGTGAATAGTATTGGTGCATTGGTGTATCAGTCGTAACAGACGGCTGAAGCGGTTCTGCAAAATCGATGCCTTTGTCAGTCACCCGGATTGCATATGGAATTTGATAGCGTTCTTCTGGATTATTTTGGTTCTCCACATGGATATATCCTTCATAACGCCCGATTTCAGCTGTTTGCGGGATTGTAATCGCCGCTTGTAATTGTTCCGTTTCCCCTGCACGTATTGTAAACGATTCTGGAAGGTTTACTTTAATTTTATTTTTTACTCCATCCTGCACACCCTTCCGGGCAGAATGATATTCCACGGTTATCTTATAGGATTGGTCCTTGTTGCCTTTATTCGTCACTTGAAGTGCACGGCTATCCTTAATATCTGCACTGTCCAGAAAGTGGTTTCCATAGCTGATGGAACCTGTGATTTCATCAGCTTCCACGTATTCTCCGTTTTCAACATGCTCTGTTTTATCGATTACCTTAAATGAAACGTTTGAGTGAACGGCCTGATAGGCATCCACACGGCCGGCGCCCACTTCATACACGGAGTAATCCTTTTTTAAATCATCCGACGAATTCATCAGTGCTGTTTTGACATCAAAAGGATCAAGAGCCGGATTACTCTGAAGCATGAGTGCCGCCATGCCTGCGATATGAGGAGTGGCCATTGACGTACCATTCAGGCGTGCATAGGCAGATGTGTAATCCTTGCCATCTTCTGGATGGTTCATATACTCCGGATAGGTGGAGAAAATGGAAACACCAGGGGCCACGAGGTCAGGTTTTATGTCGTAGTTGCTATTGACAGGACCTCTTGAACTGAAATCGGCAAGAGTGTCGCCTTCCGTCTTAGCCACCATTAACTGATTAAATTGTACAGAAGCTCCCGGGATACCTTTTAAATACTCCCCATCCTCCTTTGAAAGCTGGAATGTAGGAATAAATTTAGTGCTCTCACCTATGTAGGCCGGAATTTCGCCCTCCGTATTATTAAAAATAATAACTGCTGCTGCACCTGCATTTTTGGCATTTTTCACTTTTTCCTCAAATGTCAGCTCTCCGCGTTCGATGAGGGCAATTTTCCCCTCAAGGTTTTTCCCTGTAAAGTCTTGCGGAGTCCCCAGGCCAGTATACTCAATTGGGTAGGATTTGCCTTCAAGTGTTTTTAAATCATCCGTAAAGTTTTTGGCTAATAATTTCATAGATTCGAAATCCTTCTCAGCCGCAGTGGCTTTAAAAGCTGGGATGGAGATTGATGCATCACTTGCACCGACTGTAATTCCGAAAGCACTTGTACCAGGTGAACCAAGCGTTTTTTCATCTGGCCCAGCATTTCCAGCTGCCACAACTGAAACGACTCCGGAAAGCATAGCGTTATTAATAGCAACCGAAGTAGGATATAAAGGATCATTTACACCCGCTCCGAGTGATAGATTGATTACATCCATTCCATCTTCTACTGCTTTATCAATACCGGCCAGCACCCCGTCTGTTGAGCCAGATCCATATGGTCCAAGAACCCGGTAGGCATACAGATTGACATCCGGTGCTACTCCCTTGACAGCATAGTCTACTGCATTTTCTTTTTGGGCAGCAATGGTTCCTGATACATGTGTACCGTGAGAGGTATAGAAGGCAGATCCTCTGGAATCAAATTCAGGCTGACCGGATGTTTCCCAATCATCGTAAGTTGCCTCCATTGGATCTGCATCATTATTGATAAAGTCCCAGCCTTTCACAGAGCTTGGATCAACTGTTTTAGGGTCTTGACCATTTTCTTTACGATAACCTTTGTAAGAACCAGTTAAGTCAGGGTGTGTATAATCAATACCCGTGTCCAGCACTCCCACCTTAATTCCTTTTCCGGTAACCCCCTCATCGTGAAGCTTATCCACACCGATTTGAGGAATGCTGTCTGCCATCTTTGGCTTTATGGCAGACCGCTCTGCTGGTGGAAGTCCAAGTTGGACTTGGGCATTGCTCCAGATTCTTTTTACTGAACCTGATTGCAGGAGTTCTTCAACAGCTATACCCGGAAGTGTCATGGAAACACCATTAAAGGCGTTCTTGTATTCGCGTTTCACTTCAATCTTACTTGCGTCATACAGTACATTGCTTTTCTTCGATTTCAGCTTGTTAACATGGGCATTGAAATCTTTGTGGGATTTGTCCACTTTTACTTTCGCTGTATGAATAGATGATTTTTTCCCTTTTAAAGCTTCTTTCTTTACCTCTACCTTTGCAGGAGCCTGGTTAAATTCAACAATGACATCGACCAGGTCGGGAGTGGATGTATTTACTTCCGGAGAGATAATAAATCCCGGTCCAACTTCCAGCTGTTCTAAAGCATCCCTTTGCTCCTTAGAGAGACCGCTTAAAATTTTTTCTGCTTCGTCCACCGTGATCTCGGGCTTCTGAGCAAGCACATTAAATGGAATGGCAGCTGTGAATAATAAACTTGCAGTCAGAGCCCCTTTTAATAGATTATTGCGTGACTTCATTTTTTTCCCCCTGCTCTTTAATTAGTAGAAAAGTAAGAATACTTACTATTTTCATAATAAAGGGGAGAGATGTGAGCAGTAAATTGGGGTAATAAAAGAGGGACATTGCTACTGAATTACTTGTTTTTAACTGAAAATTTTCTTGAAAATAGGATAAAGAGCATCTTGATAGGCAATAGAGGAAGGTAAAAATGGAATAACAGGAAATCGATTACCCCAAATTGAGAGGTGGAAACAGGATTGAGAGAAACATTTATCTAAGATTTTATGTTGAGGGTATTCTTTTTTAGCAGTTTTATAATGCTTTATGGTGACCGTTTTCTTCATCCCTCTTCCATTTTCGTCCTCATGAACCCTCCTTGGCGACCATTTTCCTCTACTCTCTTCTATTTTCGTCGTCATAACCCTTTCATGGTGATCATTTTCTTTGCCTCACTTCCATTTTGTCCTCATACCCCCTCTATGGCGACCATTTTCCTCTACTCTCTTCTGTTTTCGTCGTCATAACCCTTTCATGGCTACCGTTTTCTTTGCCTCTCTTCCTTTTTCGTGCTCATGCCCCCATCTATGGCGACCATTTTCCTCTACTCTCTTCTGTTTTCGTCGTCATACCCCTTCCATGGCGACCGTTTTCTTTGCCTCTCTTCCATTTTCGTCCTCATGCCCCTTTATGGCGACCATTTTCCTCTACTCTCTTCTGTTTTCGTCGTCATACCCCTTCCATGGCGACCGTTTTCTTTGCCTCTCTTCCATTTTCGTCCTCATGCCCCTTTATGGCGACCATTTTCCTCTACTCTCTTCTGTTTTCGTCGTCATACCCCTTCCATGGCGACCGTTTTCTTTGCCTCTCTTCCATTTTCGTCCTCATGCCCCCTCTATGGCGACCATTTTCCTCTACTCTCTTCTGTTTTCGTCGTCATACCCCTTTCATGGTGACCATTTTCTTTGCCTCTCTTCCATTTTCGTAGTCATTAACCCTCCCTGGCTACCGCTCTCTCACCAATGAACTCTTCCAGTAATCTAGCAATAAATTAATTACAAAATAACACAAAAAAGGACACTCCCCATTCAGAAGTGTCCAGTCTGCATCTCTATTATTTCGAAGCGATACTTCCCTGGAACACACGCTTTAACGCATCTGCCGCCTGCTCAATAGATTTTCTTCCCTGTTCCAGTACACCCGGCATCCAGAAGAAGCCATGGATCATGCCGTCATACCGTTTGGATTCAACCGGCACACCAGCTTCTTTTAAACGCTCAGCGTAAGCTTCTCCCTCATCACGCAGCGGGTCAAACTCTCCCGTTAAAACCAATGCCGGAGGCAGTCCGCTCAAGTCTTTTGCCTGCAGCGGAGAGGCATATGGGTTTTTCCCGTCTTCCTCATTCTGCAGATAGTGATTCCAAAACCACTCCATGCTGTCTTTTGTTAACAGGTAGCCGTCTGCATTTTCGGTATAGGACTCTGTTGCATATGAATGGTTGGTTACCGGATAAATCAGCATCTGATAGGCTAATGAGATTTCACCCTTGTCTCTTGCCATGAGAGCCACAACGGCTGCAAGGTTTCCGCCTGCACTGTCACCGCCCACCGCAATGCGGTTGGGATCTATCCTAATCGATTCTGCATTTTCAGCCACCCACTTGGCTGCAGCGTACGAATCATCTGCAGCAGCAGGAAATTTATGTTCCGGAGCCAGCCTGTAATCCACCGAAACGACCACGCAATTCGCCAAATTTGTTAATAGCCTGCAAGGAACCTCTACTGTCTCAAGGTCACCGATTACCCAGCCGCCGCCGTGATAATATACGAGCGCAGGGAATGGACCTTCTCCTTTAGGAGTATAAATTCGAACCTGTATATCCCCTCCGGGTCCCGGAATTTTTCTATTTTCAATCTTTCCTACTTCCTCCGGTTCACCAGCCAGAGCGCTAAAATCAGTGGTAAGGCGAGCTTCCTCTGGTGATAGCTGGCTCATCGGCGGTGCTCCTGCTGCCTCCATTTGTTCCAGTAAAAACTTTGCCTGCGCATCTAATGCCATAATTATTTTCCCCCTATTAATTTATTAATATATTGAAAGAATACCTGCCCAATTTAAGCCCTTTATTTAACAGCACTCTTTTCAGATGCTGTCAGGCTAAAACCTTCATAGCCTTTTTCGGCGACTTCTTCACAAATCTTCCGATAGGCTCCTACACCGCCAAGATAGATTTGAAAACCTCGGGCTTTCCCTTCAATATTCGCACCCATGTACCAGGAGTCTGTCTTGGTAAATAGAGTCTGATCGGCGATTTCACGGCAATGCTTGCTCCATGTATTTTCCGCCTCTTCATTCACTTCAATAACAGCCTGGTTTTGTTCGCGCATATAACTGATGCAGTCAAATACCCATTCCACATGCTGCTCAATTGAAACCATCATATTGCTTAAAACAGACGGACTTTCAGGTCCAGTCAGCATAAACATATTCGGGAAACCAGCTGTGCCCAGGCCAAGATAGGTGCGGGTCTGTGAGCCGCCTGCCCATTTCTCTTTCAAAGATTCGCCGTCTTTTCCACGGATATCGATCTTAAACAAAGGTCCTGTCATCGCATCAAAGCCTGTGGCAAACACGATCATGTCAAGCTCATATTCACCATCCGAAGTTTTAACACCTGTTTCGGTAATTTCCTGAATCGGGGCTTTCTTTACATCCACCAGCGATACGTTATCACGGTTATAGGTTTCAAAATAATCTGTATCTATGATGGTCCGTTTAGTGCCATAATAGAACCTTGGAAGGAGTTTCTCAGCCACTTCAGGATTATTAACCGTTTCGCGGATTTTAGAGCGAATGAACTCCGCTACGATCGCATTGGCTTCCGGAGATATGGACAGGTCATTATATGCGTAAGTTAGTTTAAGCAGTCCTCCTTCTTTCCAGGCTTCCTCGAAAACTATTTGCCTTTCTTCAGGGGATTCGTCAAAAACGGAAACATTTCTTGGCTCCTCCGGTATTCCGGTAATGGAATGGCGCATTTTTGCTCTTATGTCCCCGTAATTTTCCCTGATATTCTTCAAGTGTTCTGGATCATTCGGCGTGTTCCTGGCAGGGCTGCTGTATTGCGGAGTCCGCTGGAATACAGTCAGGCGCCCGGCTTCTTTTGCAATGACAGGAATGGCCTGGATACCGCTGGAGCCTGTGCCAATGATGCCAACCCGCTTTCCTGTGAAATCTACTCCTTCATGCGGCCAGTTGCCGGTATGATGCCATTCGCCCTTAAAGTTTTCCAGCCCTTTAAATTTAGGCACATTGGACGCTGACAAGCACCCTACAGCTGTAATAAAATATTGAGCAGATACCTTTTCGCCATTATTTAATTGGACGTCCCACCTTCTATTCTTCTCATCAAATTTTGCGGATTGCACCCTTGTATTGAATTGCACATCACGCCGAAGATCAAACTTATCTGCTACATAGTTTATATAGCTTAATATCTCAGGCTGTTCAGCGTATTTTGCCGACCAGCTCCATTCTTTCAGCAGTTCCTCAGAAAACGTGTAATTATAGTAGATGCTTTCAACATCGCATCTTGCGCCGGGATAACGATTCCAATACCATGTGCCGCCTACATTATCGCCTGCTTCAAATACCCGGGTGGAAAAACCAGCCTCCCGCAAACGATGCAGCATATACAATCCAGAAAAACCAGCACCAACGACAACAGCATCAAAATCCGTGAGAGAGTTCGATTTTTGAAATGATGACATTCTTTCTTCCTCCTCATGATATTAGTTCAATTGAAAGCGATTACATTTTTTCTTTTAAATTGATCCTCCTTTCCAGTGCTTATACTTTTTTCTATTTTAAGCTTACTATCATTCGTTTATATTGAATATTCACAATTTTCTATATATAATTACCCTATAAGGAAGGTGTTAATGTGGCAATTGAATCTACCATATTAGGTAATATCCAAAATTTAGAAGGTGTCGAGAGTCATGAAGAAAAGCTGTATAAAATTCTAGAGGTTTATATGAACATTTTCCCTGTTAAAAACGCCTATTTATTCCGTTATTCCCCTTTAGGTTTTATTGGTGAAGGGATCATTGCAATTACATGCCATGGACTAATACATATCAGAGATATCAGGGATGATATTCGTTCACTGCCGCTTATATATTCTGCCCTCTATGAAAGAAAAGCAAAATATTGTTCGGGGATAGAATACCTGAAGCAAATAAATATAAAATACATTACAACTTCCAATGTCAACTCCTTCCTGGCTATCCCCATCTGCTTTGGCGCTGTTCCCATCGGGTATATTTGCACAAACGAATTTGATGATCATGCACATATTTCGGTTCAGCAGCTTTCTACATATACTCAATTTGGTCAGAACATAGGAAAAATCCTTGAAAAAACGGAAGGAAAAGAAGATGCCCGCCTATTAAGCAAAAGAGAAATGGAGGTTATGAAAAAGATTTCCTGGGGGGAAAGCATAAAGGAAATGGCTGATTCCATGTTTATCAGTGAAGTTACCATCAACCAGTATATTAAAACAGCCATCAGAAAACTGGGAGCTCAAAACCGGACTCAAGCCATTGCGGAGATGTTTCGTCGAGGGATGATTTCATAATTTTACACATGATCCCCAGCCGCACCAAAAAGCCCCATCTTATAATAAAGAGAGGGGCCATTTTGGCTGTTTATTTCTCCATCATCAATTTCAATATCAGTTCATCCGTATGACGGGTGCCTTCATTTCCTAATTTACAGAAGCTTTCGATACTTTTCTCAACATCATCATGAATAAATCCATCGGTTGATTTAATTTCCTGATCGTTGAGTGCAAGAAGGGCAGATTGCACAGCTACATTGGAACAGGTAGACACTTTCATTGCACATCCTGCTTTTGCTCCGTCACAGATCATTCCGGATACATTGCCAATTGTATTTTGAATGGCCGCTTTAATTTGCTGAAGGTGCCCATCCAGTAAATAAACGATGGCTGCACTTGCCCCCATTCCCGCAGCCGTTACACCGCATAAAGCCGAAAGCCGGCCAAATTTGGATTTTATATGAATGGTGATCAGATGGCTGAGTGCCACTGCCCGTATCATTTTCTCATCTGTGACCTTCAGTCTTTCTGCAGCAGCAACAACTGGAAGAGTGACTGCGATGCCCTGGTTGCCGCTTCCGGTATTTGCCATTACAGGCAGTGTTGATCCTGCCATTCTCGCATCTGACCCGGCTGCAGCTAAAGACATTGCTGCAGTAGCAATATCATCTGATAAAATCCCCATTTCCACATTTCTCTTGATCGTTTTCCCTACCTTTAGGCCATATTCGCCTGATAAGCCTTCCAGCCCAATGACCCTGTTGAGCTCTATACTCTTTTTCACAAGTGACAGGGAGCTGATTTCCACACCCAGCACCCATTCATATATTTCATCAATGGTGAGTGCAATTAATTCTTCTTCTTCAGATTGGATTCCTATATTTTCACATCCGCCCTGATAAATAACTTCGCCATCAACCTCAATTAAAGTAATATTGCTGTGGTTATCAGAGATTACCACTCTGGCAGTCTGCATATCAGTTTTTACTATCACTTCAATGTAAAGCCTTTTCGGTGTCTCAGCTTGGAGTGAAGTTACTTTTCCTTCTTCAATAAGTTTTAATGCCAACTGCTCATCTTCAGGACCCATTCCCGCTAATACTTCCAGTTTTCTCGCAGGATCCCCTGCCACAGCGCCAATTGCCGTTGCGAAATCCAGACCATATGAACTCATGCCGGGAATTCCGACTGATTTGGCATTTTTGATGATATTTCCGCTCGCTTTCAAGCAAAGCTCTTGTATTTCCCCTTTAGCATAACTCTTGGCAGTTGCTGCAGCGAGTGCAATCGCAACAGGTTCCGTACATCCAAGGGCAACCACTAATTCTTTTTCCAGAATTCTTAAGATTTTATGCTTCTCCATTTTCATACCCCTAATGATTAAAATAAATGAACTTAAACTATTATAATTCATATAGTTAAAAATGAAGAGAGGGAAAATTTACTTCCACCATAATACCCTTAGGATTCAGTAAACCAGGACCTTGTTTTTTTACCCTTTGCTGAATAATGAACTTAGATTCTTCAATGTATATAATCTGCCCGTCACCATAAAGAGGCTGTTATAGTTCCTTTGTACATATTCATCAATAATGGTCAGGCCTTTTACAAACCGGTCCACCAAATAATTTGTGTACTTCGGATCCCAGACAAAGCGATTGATCCTGATCAGCTCATTTGCAAGAATATGAAACTTAAAGTCTTCAGCAATCAGTTGGATTTGTCTTATTTTATCAGTATCCATATAAAAGATATTTTTTTCGAGGTTTTTACTCAGGAATGTCAAAAAGTCATTAATATTTTCAGCGAGTAATGTTGCTTTTTGCATTTCAGGGGCCACAAAAATTCGCTCCTTTCTTATCATTCTGTTAAGAAGAATTTATGAAAGAGAGCTCGCTCTTAACACCTAAAAAAGGAAGGAAACTTGATGTTCCTGACCATTTGCAGATTATTTTTTCCATTTTAATCAGCGGCCAAAGGAAGCTGTTCCACCCTGCGATAAAGGTAAAAATACCCTGCACTGCAAGAACTGGCTTAGCCGTTTGAGAACAAAAAACAGCCCCATTAATAAAACCGGGGCTGTTGAATGTGGTTTAATATATTCGATAATTTCCTGTTCAATCCGATTTATTTCAGCAATCCTTCCCCCTCAAGATACTCTCTTGCAGTTTCTTCAGGACTCACACCTTCAACATTTACTTTGTAGTTCATTTCACGCATTTCATCATCGGTGATCTTTCCATCCAGCTTGTTTAAGGCTTTGACAAGCTCAGGATGCTCTTCAGCGGTTTCTTCTCGCAAAATCGGGGCTCCCTGATAGGGAGGAAACAGATTTTTATCATCCTCAAGAACAGTGAGGTTATATTTTGCGATTTCACTATCTGTAGAATAAGCATCCACTAAGTTGATTTCACCTTTTTCAATTGCACCATAGCGCAGCTTGGGCTCCATGGTTAAAACAGTTGGAAAGTCCAGGCCATACAGCTCCTGAATGCCCCGATAGCCATCTTCCCGATCCGAGAATTCAAGAGTGAAGCCGGCCTTAATGCTTTGCTCGACAGCTTTTAGATCCGAAATGGATTGCAGGCCATAATCCTCAGAGAATTTCTTCGGTACAGCCAGCGCATATGTATTATTGTATGCCATCGGTTTCAGCAGCATCATACTGAACTGATCCTTCATTCCTTTTCTCGCCTGCTCGTAAACCTCCTGCTGTTCAGTGCTTACCGCTGACTCTTTTAGAAATTCAGCAATGGCTGTGCCGGTAAACTCAGGATACACGTCAATACTGCCTGACTTCAGAGCATTAAAGACGAAGGATGTTTTTCCTAAACCTGGTTTTAACTCAACATTAAGATCGGTTTCATTCTCAATCAGCAATTTGTACATATTGATCAGGATTTCCGGTTCTGAACCAAGCTTCCCTCCAATAACAATCTTCTCTTCAGACTTATTTGTCAGCAGCGGAATAGCCATAACCAGTATCATTGCGCCAATGAAGACTCCCAATGCAGTGATCGACCGTTTGAAAGACAAATGCTCGAATCGCCGCAGCAGCATGTCAAAAAGGATTGCCAATATGGCTGCAGGTATGGCCCCAAGAACAATCAGTGCCGTATTATTTCGGTCGATTCCTAGGAGAATCAGTTCTCCCAGTCCTCCTGCTCCGATTAAAGCAGCGAGAGTAGCAGTTCCCACGATTAGCACCATTGCTGTCCGAATGCCGGCCATAATGATCGGCATGGCAAGAGGAAGCTCTACCTTCATGAGCCTTTTGCTTCTCTTCATCCCCATTGCCCTAGCGGCTTCAATTATGGAATCATCCACCTCTCTTATGCCTGTATATGTATTTCTCAGAATGGGCAGAAGGGCATATACGACTAGTGCGATAATGGCAGGCACCTTTCCT
Organism: Cytobacillus sp. GQ23; assembly: GCF_059758675.1. NCBI lineage: Bacteria > Bacillati > Bacillota > Bacilli > Caryophanales > Bacillaceae > Cytobacillus > Cytobacillus sp. GQ23. The sequence goes on along the minus strand of NZ_JCAXER010000007.1, from coordinate 136,922 downwards.
ATCCCAAATAAGGGAATCAACAAGCCAAGCAAGGCTAATGAGGGCACAGTCTGCAATACGGCCGTCACCCCAATGATCCCCTCTGCGATTTTTTGCTTCTTAGTCAGATAAATTCCAAGCGGGATTGCAATCAGGACTGCAAAGAATAAAGCAATAAGTGAAATCTGTATATGCTCAATCAATACACTGAATAGCTGCCCTTTCCTTTCATTTATAACAGAGATAAAGGCATTCATGACCTCACCTCATCCTTCATGCTTCCGGCAAGTTCACGAATAACGGCCTGCCTGTTGACCATGCCAATGATATTCCCGTCCTCTTCGACAGCAAGTTCATCATGAACTGACAATAAGCTAAGTGTTTCTTCAAATGAAGCGGTGGCTGAAATGACTATTCCTTGCTGTCCTGTTTCTGTAACCGGCAGAAGGATATCATGAAGGCTGAATCCCTCTATGTACGGTCCATGCTCTTCCCCGACAAACTGCCTGACAAATTCGTTTTCCGGATGTGCAAGCAGCTCTTCAGGTGTGCCAGTTTGGACGATTTCCCCATCCTTCATGACACAAATGCGGTCACCGAGCTTCAAAGCTTCCTTCATATCATGTGTGACAAACACAATCGTTTTCTTTATTTTTTTCTGAAGGCTGATTAGGTCATCCTGAAGCTTTTCCCTGCTTAGGGGATCCAGCGCACTAAAAGGTTCGTCCATCAGGATGATTGGAGGGTTAGCTGCAAGTGCTCTTGTTACACCCACCCTTTGCTGCTGTCCTCCTGAAAGTTCATGCGGCTTTCGGCTCCGGTATATGTCAGGCGCCAATCCGACCATTTCCAATAACTCATCAATCCGTTCTTTAATTTTTTTTTGCTCCCAGTTTTTAAGCTCGGGAACAATCGAGATATTTTCTCCAATTGTCATATGAGGAAAAAGGGCTATCTGCTGAAGAACATAGCCAATATCCCAGCGAAGCTCATGAATATCATAGTCACTGATCCGTTTTCCATTTATGAAAATCGTTCCCGCTGTCAAAGGAATCAGCCTATTAATCATCTTCAGAACGGTGGTTTTCCCGGAACCGCTCGGACCTATAATCACAAAGAACTCGCCTTCTTTTATATGTAAATTGATTGAATCTACTGCTTTAGTACCATCCCGGTACTGTTTCGACACATTGTCAAACTTAATCATTGCTCCACCTCTCAAATATGTTTACATCTGGATTATTCCCTTTAAAATTCCCGAAAAACGGTCCTGTCCTCATTTTCTTTTTTGCTTATACTACCATACAGATAGACAGGAAACATTTCCATTTTAAAAGTCCAAAGAAAAAGCAGCCTCCATTTTATTGGAGGCTGCCTGTAATTATGCTGAAGATTTTTTAAGGTTCTTAAAGAGGTCCGGAAAGTCATTTGTGATTGCTTCGCGGATATCCCCATATCCAAGATGGCTAATGGGATAGGCTTTTACTTTCTTTAAGGTGGAATGCGGATTTCCTTTAAAAATATTTACGGTCTCCTCTAAAAATTTTTCCTGCTGGAACAGATGATTGTTTCGATTTTCATAGACTTTGTTTTCTGTTTGCTCATAAATAACATAATAGTTATCAATGATTTCACCACGGAACATTTCCTGCGTCTCAATTACTTCGTGTACTTTCATCGGTATCAGTCTCCCTTTTCAATAAATTCAAATTGACGAAAGTGATTAATTCATTCCCAATGGCAAAACCAGCAGCTTTATACTTTGGATACTATGATGTTTTTTACTTGAACATGCCTCCCCATGCTGATTTCATTCTATTGGCTTATTATGTGGTTCTCTCTAATTTCAATTCTGGCTGCACCTGTTTCCTGGGCTGCTTTTATTACTGCGTCCCTTACCGCAGGGACAACCCGGCTGTCGAGGGGGCCTGGTATTACATAATCAGGTGTCAGGTCTGTAGAATCGATTAATCCGGCAATCGCTTCAACAGCTGCCATTTTCATTTCTTCATTTATTTCAGTAGCCCTGACATCCAGTGCCCCCCGGAAAATTCCAGGGAATGCGAGGACATTATTCACCTGATTCGGCAAGTCGGATCTGCCTGTGCCAACGACTTTGGCTCCTGCAGCTTTCGCTTCATCCGGCATGATTTCAGGAACTGGATTGGCCATGGCAAATATAATGGAATCCGGACTCATTGTCTCGACCATTTCCTTTGTTAAGGCACCGGCAGAGGAGACACCAATGAAGACATCGGCACCAATGATCACATCCTCAAGCGGCCCTCTGCGTTTTCCAGAATTGGTAATTTTCGCAACAGACTCTTTAACAGGGTTCATTCGCTCTTGACGCCCTTCATAAATCGCTCCTTTTGTATCACACATGATGATATCTTTTGCTCCCATATTCAGGAGAAGCTTGATAATGGCAATTCCTGCGGCACCAGCTCCATTGATTACGATTTTTATTTCATCCATTTTTTTGCCGGCAAGCTTCAGTGCATTGATTAAACCGGCTGCAGTTACGATAGCAGTTCCATGCTGATCATCATGAAAAACCGGGATGTTCATTTCCTGCTTCAGCTGTTCTTCAATGTAAAAGCAATTTGGTGCCGCGATGTCTTCCAGGTTAATGCCCCCAAAAGAAGGCTGCAGCAGCCTGACTGTTTTAATGATTTCTTCTGGGTCCTTCGTATCAAGGCAAATCGGAACCGCATCAATCCCGGCAAATGCTTTAAATAGTGCAGCTTTCCCCTCCATAACAGGCATGGAGGCTTCAGGGCCAATATCCCCAAGTCCGAGCACCGATGTTCCGTCAGAGACTACGGCGATTAAGTTTCCTTTAATGGTATAGTCATAGACTTTCTCAGGCTGGTCATGGATTCTTCGGCACGGCTCTGCCACTCCTGGGGAATAGGCTAAGCTTAAATCTTTCATGCTATTTAGCGGCATTTTTACATCAACTGTTAACTTTCCTTGAAACTTCTCATGAAGAAGCAGAGATTCCTTTTGCAAATCCATTCTATCCATCTCCCTTTATTAAATATTGTTAATTTTCAGTATTTATTGTAGATTATTATATAATGAGTCGCATTCATAAATGAAATACATATAATCTATAATCCTTATGCCTTTTGGCTATACGAAGGGAGTGAAGTGAATGGATATCCGTCATTTAGAATATTTTGCTGAAGTTGCTCAGCACTTAAGCTTCACAAAAGCCTCCCAGACCCTGCATGTCACCCAGCCTTCCATCAGCAAAGCCATTAAAAATCTCGAAGGTGAACTTGGGGTACCGCTTTTTTATCGGTCATCGAAGCAGCTTGAATTAACGGATGCTGGAAAAGCAGTATTAATCAATGCGAAAAAAGTGCTTGAGGCATTTCAGAACCTGACATTGGAATTAACAGATCTAATGGAGCTGAAGGGCGGTGAAATCAAAATAGGCATACCTCCCATAGTCGGCGCCGCCTTCTTTTCGAAGCTTATCAGCCAGTATAAAGAAAAGTTCCCATTGATCGAAATAAAATTAACAGAAGTCGGCACGAAGAAGATAAAAAAAGGAGTGGAAGATGGCACCTTGGATATCGGCCTTATTTGCACGGTGCCGGCTCATGGCAGCAGCTTTGAAATAATCAAAGTCCTAAAGGACCCCTTAATGCTCATTATCCACCGGGAACACAAGCTTGCTTCCAAAACGGAAGTGCATTTTTCAGAATTAGCCAAAGAGCCTTTTATTCTCTACCGGAAGGATTTCACCCTTTATGACTTAATTATTGAGGAATGTTTAAAGAGCGGCTTTCAGCCTAATATCGTCTGTGAAAGCTCGCAAAAAGACTTCCTGCTGGGAATGGTTGGAGGGAAACTGGGGGTCACCATGCTTCCCAGCAAAATCTGTAAAAATATAAACTGCCATGACCTTGTGGTTCTGCCAATCTCTGAGTCTGCTGTTAATTTAGAGCTCGGGATGATCTGGAAAAAAAATAAGTACTTATCCTTTGCGGTCCGGGAGTTTATCACCAGTGCGGAGACTTATTTGAAGGAAGGACAGTGAAACGCCGTCGCGCAGGTTAAGAGTGCGACGGCGCTTTACATTCTAAAACTATTGCGAGCAAGCCATAACAAATGCCTTAAATATAGCCTTTGAAGGGGAATCATTTTTTTGTGTCATGCATTCAGGGTGCCATTGTACCCCTAACGCGAAGTTATGTTTGCTACTCTCAAAAGCCTCAATGACACCATCATTTGCTTCGGCACAAACCTCAAAGTCGTCTGGCATTTTGCGAACAGCCTGATGATGATAGCTATTTACTTTAAAGCTTTGCATTCCAGTTACTTTGTGCAGGAGAGATTCTCTTTTTACATTCACAAAGTGAGTCGCATGCCAGCGTGGGGCTTTTTGGGCATGCTGAAGCAGGGGTTCGCTCATTTGGGAGTAGATGTCCTGATACATATCACCGCCAAGAGCAATACTGAGGATTTGGCAGCCCCTGCATATGGCTAAAATTGGTTTATCACGAGCGAGCATTTTTTGAATTAGGCTGATTTCAAATATATCTCTTTCAGGACAAATACTGCCCAGTTTTTGATGGGGTTCTTCACCAAACAGTGTTGGGTCGATGTCCCCCCCTCCCGTAAGCAGCAGCCCGTCAAGGGTTTCAGCTAATTTGTCAATTTTGTCATCATCCAACAGATTAGGGACAACAACCGGTACGGCTCCAGCGTTTAATAATGAATGGATATTATCCATTGAAACGGTAAGCTGCTTGTCATCTAAATTTGAAGTAACCCCTATTATTGGTTTCATTTTTACACCCCTGGATATGTAGTTTAAGGAGATTATTCTACAAAACCTGGAAGAAGTCCTACCGATCTGCAATAAAAAGGTAATAAGCGAAGACCAAAAAGGCTGCCCATCTTTGGGCAGCCCTGTTTTCATCATTAATATGGATCTGTTTCGCGGCTTTTTTCAACAGCTTCTTTTGCTGCCTGGTTCTGGGCAATCGAACCTTGGCCATATTTGGATCTTCCAGCATCCCGGCCAGGCACTTGCTCTTTGCCGCTCATTGCCTGCAATTCTTTCATAACTTTCGCTGTTCCTTCCTTCACGCGTCGGCCATAATCTTCATCTGCCTGTGTAAAATGCTCAAACATGGCATCCTGGATACGCTTGTCACAAACCGCCAATGCTTCAGACAGGTTTTTAATTAATTCATCTCGTTCCCAATCTTCAAAGCTCCGGTAAGTATGACCTGCCTGTCCATAATTATTTGGCCGATCAATGGGAGCGCTCATTGCTGCTGCATTATAGGTTGGCCGATGTGGTGTGCGGCCTTCTTCAGGTGCTTCTTTGAATCCGCCCTTCATCGATGGTTCATAGTTAATATGCGGATTTTCCCCAGACTCCCTCGGGTCATGAGTGTCCATTTGCCCTCGCTGCTGATTTGTGCGCACAGGCACTTTCGGTGCATTAACAGGCACTTTTAAATAGTTCGCTCCGACGCGATAACGCTGTGTATCGGAATAAGAGAAAGTCCGTCCCTGCAGCATCTTATCATCAGAAAAATCCATTCCGTCGACTAGTACCCCAGTACCGAATGCAGCCTGCTCAATCTCTGCATGGTAATCTTCCGGATTGCGATTAAGAACCATGCGGCCAACCGGAAGCCATGGAAACTTCTCTTCCGGCCATAGCTTTGTATCATCAAGGGGATCAAAATCAAGTTCTGGATGATAGTCATCCTCCATAATCTGCACAAAAAGCTCCCATTCAGGATAATCTCCGCGTTTAATCGCCTCAAATAAATCCTGTGTGGCATGACCGACATTTTTCGCCTGTATTTCATTTGCCTCTTCCTGAGTCAGATTACGGATGCCCTGCTTCGGCTCCCAGTGATATTTCACCAGTACTGCTTCTCCTTTTTCATTCACCCATTTATACGTATTAACACCGGATCCCTGCATATGACGGTATGTAGCGGGTATTCCCCAAGGAGAAAATACGAAAGTAATCATATGTGTAGCCTCAGGTGTCCTGGAAACAAAGTCAAACATCCGCTCAGGATTTGGCACATTTGAAACAGGATCAGGCTTGAAGGCGTGAATCATATCAGGGAATTTCATCGCATCACGGATAAAGAAGATTTTCAGGTTATTCCCTACCAAATCCCAGTTTCCGTCTTCAGTATACATTTTTACGGCAAAACCTCTGGGATCACGTGCTGTTTCGGGTGAATCCTTTGCACCGGCCACTGTTGAAAAGCGGACCATTAATGGCGTTCTCTTCCCTTCACCTGAAAAAACTTTTGCTCGTGTATACTTTTCGACCGGTTCATCGCCAACCTTTCCGTATGTCTCAAAGTATCCGAATGCCCCTGCTCCTCTTGCATGCACCACACGCTCTGGTACCTCTTCCCTGTCAAAATGGGATATTTTTTCAATAAAATGGTAATTCTCTAAGGTCGCTGGCCCCCGGTTGCCTATCGTGCGAATGTTTTGATTATCCGTTACAGGGTGCCCCTGCCGAGTAGTCAACGTCTCACGCTTTACATCTTGATCATTTGCTTTATGACTATCTTTATTTTCAGCCACAAACAGACCTCCTTTAAATTAATGTCTCTATTTTTTGTTTGAATTTGGAAAAATATACCCTAAACATTTACTGGCATTCCATATTCTAGAATTCCATATTTTCTGTTACCCTTTGAAGTAGTAATTAAACCTATTGTACACATCCATTCTTTTCGAATAATGTTCAAGTCTTTGCAAAAAATACTCTTGATCAAGGGAGGTGTAGACTTGCCGAATCTTAATGATAACAAGTTCAGAAAAATTCAATCTGAGAGCCAAAAGCAGGGTAAAACATACGAAGAGTATGCTGCTGAACTGGCAGCAAATAAAATGAAGGCACAGAAAAGAAAATAAAAAGAAAGAAGACGCGCTTTTCCCTATAATTTTTAAGGGATTGGCGCTTTTTATTTTCAGCTCTTCTTTCACAACATATTAAAAGGCATTACTGAATACTTTTGTATAAGCAAATAAGGGAGGGTTCCAAATGGTAAAGGGAAAAACTAAAAAGATTCTATTATTTTGTGACCCTGGAATTGACGATTCTCTAGCGATCATTTATACATTGCTCGATCCGGATCTTGAGCTGGTCGGACTTGTTACGAGCTACGGGAATGTAACAGAGGACCAGGCTACAGCCAACGCCTATTATCTGCTTGATCTGGCCGGACAAAAAAGTGTTCCAATTATTCCAGGTGCGGCGCAGCCTGTTCAGCAGGAAAAAGTCACGTACTATCCTGATATCCATGGAGCAGAGGGGATTGGTCCAATTCAGCCCCCAGCTGATTTAAAATATCAAACCTATCCATTTGATACAATTCGCATCCTTATTGAAAAGTATCAAAAGGACTTGATTATTGTTGATACCGGCAGGTCAACCAGCCTCGCAACAGCATTTATACTCTTTGACGAACAAATCAGACAAGTGGGAGCTTTTTATATCATGGGCGGTGCTTTCTTTGTTCCCGGAAACGTAACCCCTCTTGCAGAAGCCAATTTTTATGGTGATCCCACTTCCTCCAATTACATTTGTAAATTTGCCCATAACCTTACAATTACCCCCCTAAATGTTACAGAATTTGCAATATTGACCTTGGACATAGTGGAATATGTATCAAATACAGCTTCAAACCCTTTCACTTTTTTATTAAAACCTATTTTCGAGTACTATTATAAGGCTTATCAAAGCCTGGTTCCCGGCATTCAGGGAGCGCCTATTCACGATCTGCTTCCCATCATGATCATCAATAATCCTGCTATAGCTGATTATATTTATTACGATGTAAGTGTCATTGATGGAACTGTAGAGGGAAAGGGACTATCTTATATCGATATCCGGCCGGGCAGTCCGAAGGGTAAGACAAGAATAGCCGTTAAACTTGACTACGAAGCCTTTACAAATGAATTCATCAAAGTTATGCTTGCCCAAAATTAAAGTCTGCTGTCTCCTGTAATGCTGACTTCAATAGAACCCTCAGATATTGAATAAACTTCATGGCTACTGTTAAACCCTATTTTTATGCCAGTATCTTGTACAGCATGATTGTATGCTCGTTTTAACAGCTCCAACTGTTCATTTTACAAAAGGATCTGCGCAAGGAACGGAATTATTTAATAATTTGTCCTCATCCCGTTCATAGATTGTTAACATTTCCGTATTACAATGAACTTGTACCGAAACATCATACAGCCCTTTTTCTTTACCCCTTCAGGTCCGGCCTTTTAGAGGCCGGATTTTTTATGTCTGCTTGTTGAAAATATTTTCCTGTAGCGGACCCGCTGCTTTATGAAATAGAAATAGAAAATAGCACCTCTCACACTGAGAAGAGCTGTCCATTCATCCTTTACCAGCCTGAAACCCCGGATATTGTGTCATGCCGCCATCTGCATATAATGTTAATCCGGTGACATAGCTGGCTTCTGTTGATGCAAGCCATACTGCACAAGCTGCTATTTCTTCCGGCTTGCCAATGTAGCCCATAGGAATTAGCTCAACAACACCTTTTTTCAATTCCGGGTCTGAGAACTTTTCCGCATTTATGGGTGTATCAATAGCACCAGGGGCAATGCAGTTCACCCTGATACCATGCGGAGCAAATTCTAGCGCGAGTGTTTCGGTCATCAATTTGACCCCACCTTTGCTCGCTGCATAATGAACAAAATGAGGCCATGGAATTTCCTGATGAACAGATGACATATTAATGATTGAGCCTTTTATTTTGTTTTCCAGCATATAGTTAATAGCTTCACGGCAGCCGATAAATTGCCCCGTCAGATTTGTCGAAATCACTTTGTTCCAATCCTCCAGAGTAAGTTCTTCAGACGGAACTTCATTTTCGATCCCCGCATTATTAATCATGACATCGAGCGATCCGAACGTTTTAATAGCATGGGCAATCATTCTTTCAACATCTTCTTCCTTTGTAACATCCCCCTGGATGGCAGATGCACTGCCGCCGGCTTTCTCAATCGTTTCTATAATTCCCTGCACTTCCTGTTCCTCATTAAAATAATTGATGACTACCTTTGCTTTTTCAGCTCCAAACCGTTCTGACATTGCCTTTCCCAGCCCGGTCGCTCCGCCGGTAATAACGACAACTTTCCCTTCAAGACTTGGATACATAAGATCACTCCCTTATTTTTTCGTAAAGCCAAGCAATACTCCCCCTGCAATAATAAATAAACAGCCAAGGAGAACCATAAACACCTGTTTTTTGCTTTTCCGTTCTTTTAAAAAGAAAAGCCCGCCAATGGTGGAAATCACTATTCCTGTTTGAGAAAGTGAAAAGCTGGTGGCCACGCCGATTTTCGGAAGGGAAAGAAGCAGTCCCAGATTCCCGGTACTCCAAATCAGCCCTGTAATAATATTACGGATTGCATATTTGTTATAAGGCTTGCGGCGGAGAGTTATAAGGAATGCTCCTATTGCCATTCCAATCGCCTGCGGCAGAATGGCAGACCAGCCGTCAATTTCAAACCAGCGGATGAGTACCACATACCCGACAAAGCCTGCTGTCGATAAAAGGAGTACAAGCAGGCCTTTCTTTAGACTCCTTCCCTGTTCCTGATCAACCCCCTGTTTCAGAGAAGTCAGTATGGCACCGATAATGATGCAGACCAATGAGGTGACCCCGATAATAATGCTCATCTTTGTTTCCCATTCTTTAAAAATGAATACTCCAAAAAATGTGGTTCCAATAAGCTGCAGGCCAGTGGACATCGGAGCTGTCTTTGCTACCCCTAAATAGCGGACTGCCCCAAACTGATTTTTCTGTCCAATCGACCAGAATAAACCAGAAATCAAGCCGACTGCCCAGACGATATTGGAAAGATCCGGCCTTTTAAAAAGATAGACTGCAATAGCAAACAACAGTGCACCTATTGTCGTGCCAAGAGTCTGGCTGTCCTCGTCCCCGCCAAGCTTGTTGCTGACAAATACAATGCTGCCCCATGAGACGGCTGCAATGAGGGCTAGTAGAATTCCTGTCATGGTGTGTACCTCATCTTTCGATTTTATGTACATTTTTAGGTTGCAGTTATATAAGAACTCTTATTCCACAAGCAAAAAACTATTAGATTCTTTATTATCATTCCACATATTTAAACCACTAAAACCATTATTATCAGTAATCTATCTAGCACTAGTCGTTTAGCAGATATTTCAATATAATAATTTACACACAATTTATAATATTTGTGTTAAACTTACAAATATCACTGTCCAACAACAGTGAAAGGCTATTATTCTCTTTTATATAATAAACACTTCGGAGGGAATCGAATGAAAAACGCATTCAGCAAGTGGAACGAAATAAGCCTGGTCAAAAGAATCCTGCTGGGCATCATCGCAGGTGCAACCCTCGCCTTGACTATTCCAAAGGCAGCGGGATGGATCTCTATCTTTGGTACATTATTTGTAAGTGCATTAAAAGCAGTAGCACCGGTACTGGTTTTTTTCCTGGTCATGCATGCCATCTCCAAGCATAGAAGCGGCCAGAAGACGAATATGAAGTCCATTATAGCTCTTTATGGTTTAAGCACCTTTTTAGCCGGACTTGTTGCAGTTATTGCAAGCTTTATCTTCCCAGTTACTCTTTCACTTGCTCCGGGGGCAGAGGATGTAGCACCACCTGGAGGGATTGCGGAAGTTCTTAAAACTCTGCTGACTAACGTAGTGGACAACCCGGTCAATGCCCTGATCAATGGTAATTATATAGGTATTCTAACTTGGGCAATTCTTCTTGGCATTGCCTTAAGAAAAGCTGCAGATACAACAAAAAATATGCTCGCAAACTTTTCGGATGCTATTTCAACCCTAGTGAAATGGGTGATCAGCTTCGCTCCAATCGGAATTATGGGTCTTGTTTTTGATGCGATAGTCACCAATGGGCTTTCTGCACTGATGGATTACGGCAAATTACTGGCCATCCTTTTGGGATGTATGATCTTTATTGCTCTGGTCGTAAATCCACTTATAGTATTTTTAAATATTCGCAGAAATCCATATCCGCTTGTTTTAAGATGCTTAAGAGAAAGTGGTATTACAGCGTTTTTCACTCGCAGCTCAGCAGCAAACATTCCTGTAAATATGACCTTATGCGAAAAGCTTGGATTGGATGAAGATACTTATTCCGTATCTATCCCGTTAGGCGCAACGGTTAATATGGCAGGAGCAGCTGTTACAATTTCTGTTCTGACACTTTCAGCTGTTCACACATTAGGTATTCAAGTGGACTTTGGAACAGCTCTAATCCTTAGCGTGTTAGCAGCAGTCTCCGCAGCTGGTGCTTCTGGCGTTGCAGGCGGATCCCTCCTTCTCATTCCTTTGGCAGCGAGCTTGTTCGGAATTCCGGATGACATAGCTATGCAGGTTGTCGGGGTAGGATTTATTATTGGCGTATTACAGGATTCATGTGAAACAGCCCTTAACTCTTCCTCAGATGTTCTATTTACAGCAACAGCTGAATATAGGAAGAAGCGCAAGGAAGGGAAAATTTCAAAACTTATCGCATAAATAAAGGAGCCCCTCCTAAAGGGGACTCCTTCACTGAAGCCTGTCGTTTATAGACGGGCTTTTTTTATGTATTGTGCCATTAGGTACTAATAGTTTTTACCCTTCACTTCGCATTTTCATCGGGCTGGTGAATACCGAAAACATTGCCTTCAGTATCCTTGTAGTACCCCTGCCAAGCCATACCTGGAAGAGCATACTTCGGCAATGCAAGAGTTCCGCCATTTTCAAGGATTTTGCCTTCCGCAGCATCGTAATCTTCCACGCCTATTGTACAGGAATATCCGTTTATAGCCTGATTAGCTTCTGGTGGCTGCCCCTGGCGCTGCATCAAAGCACCATTAATGCCCGGCTCTTCATCACTTCCAGTCACTGCTCCATAATAAGGCATTCCGGCATACTCACTCCAATCCTGAAATGACCATCCAAAAACCTCTCCATAAAACTTTTTAGCCCGCTCCATATCATCGACATGGATTTCAAAATGAATTAATCTGCCCATATTCTCCTCCTTGAACTGTAATCTCTTATACACCTTTAATTATACAGTTTATGGCAGTTTTTTAAACGATTTAATAAATTAATTATCACGAGCATCAGGATAAGCCAGACACCTTTATCTTTATAGGCTGTAATTTTTCCGGCTGAAAATAAATAGGCTGACTCCAAGTGTCATCAGAGATAGAAATTTGCTTGCAAGCAAGAGATAAGATGTCTTACCTGAATCCATGGGAATATGCGGATGCTGGATCAGAGTGTAAATAATGAGAAGGCCAAAGAGAAGGATCACATAGGCGTTCTTAAAAGCCCTGTCAAAGATTTCCTCCCCTTTATCTTCCTGAAAATCAGTTAAAATGGCAAAGCCGTATGTGAAAATGAGAAGCATGGTGTAGATTAATACTGTGACTGCAAAAAAGATATTCATATTTTCTGCCTCCTTTTAACTTACTTCTGATGTCCATATCGGCGGCCATTTACTTATATAATCCGTACGTTTTGCTGACCTCTTGTATAAATATGATTCCATTGCCAGGTTCGTCAATTTTAAGTTTTTTCCTTATAGAAGCAACAATTCCTTCTGTACTTTCTTCTTCTGAAAGAATCAGCACAATCTCTTTCTCAGGCTCAATCGCCATTGAAAATATCTTGCTGGTTTCATGAATGCCTGACCCTCTCGCATTAATGATAGTTCCTCCCTTTGAACCTGCTTCGGCTGCTGCATCAATCACATACTCCGCCTTCCCTTTTTCAACAACAACCGTAATGGCATGATACATCACTTTTTCTGCACCTCTTCCCTGCTTATTATTTTCACTTCTGCAGCGGCTTGCACCTATCACATTACATACAGGTATAGTAAAAGCTATGCCGTGATTCGGTTTACTGAATTTAAATTTCATGTCCAGCCCTATTAGTACCTGATTCGCTGTTTCTTTATCCGAGACCATCAGGACAATTTCCTTTTTTACATCATTTAAAGAAAAAAATTCTAAAAGGCGATTTTGAATAGTACCTTTGCCCAGGAACACAGTACCTCCTGAAATACCATTTGCCTTTGCGGATTGAAGGACTTTACTTCCTGACCCAAAGTTGACAATAACACAGACTAATTCGAATCCGGTATGATCAAAGTGACTGTGCATCCTTTTCAAATCCCCCTTTTTTGGATTTTAGCTTAAAGATAAAGCCCAATACCTGCAGGGCAATCAGGGGCGTCAGCGCAACCATTGCGATCATGCCAAATCCATCTTTTAATACATTGGCACCTTCTATTGATTCCGCAGCTCCCTGCATAAAGGCTAAAATAAAAGTAGCTGTCATCGGGCCTGATGCCACCCCACCTGAATCAAAGGCAATCCCTACGAATAGCTTTGGAACAAAATAGGTCATAGTGATCGCAATGGCATAGCCCGGTAAAAGATAATGCCATAGCTGCAGCTCAGGAATAATAATTCTTAACACTGATAGAGCAACGGCAGCCCCAACCCCTATTGATAGGGAAATCATGACGACCTTCCTTTTAACATACCCGCTTGTTACATCCTCAATTTGATGTGTTAACACATGAACAGCAGGCTCTGCCAAAATGGTCACGAAGCCCAATATAAAACCTATAATTATAATGTATGCTTTACTGTCTAAAGAGGCTATGCTATGTCCCACCGACGTGCCGACATCCATAAAACCAGCATTTACCCCTACTAAAAAGAGGACAAGGCCCAGAAAAGTAAAAACAATTCCCTTTATTATTTTGTGGACTGCTTTTTTGGACATTTTAAAGATCAATTTCTGTAGCAGCAAAAAAATTAGTAAAATTGGTAGCAAGGCCAAAAACACTTCACCTGCAAGTATGGGTGTTTTGTTCAAAAATGGCCCAAGAATATTCGAAGAAGGGTCATGATGTTCAAGGCTCCCGGATATTTTATCAGCTTTCGATAAAATGCTCATGATCATGACTGAAATGATGGCGCCGGTAGAAGCTATGGCTACTAATCCGAAGCTATCTTGTTCAGAAGCCTGGCTATCCTTTTTCAAAGATGAAACACCGAGGGCCAGAGCCAAAATAAATGGAACAGTCAAGGCTCCAGTGGTGGCACCCGAAGCATCAAAAGAAATGGCCAGGAACTCAGGTGATGTAAAAATGGCAAGTATAAAGATAATAAGGTACAGGATCGTCAATAATTTATATAAAGGAAGGTTATACACAATTCTCACAAGGCCTGCAGAAAGCAAAGCGGCAATACCGATTGAGACGATAACGACAATATAGCCCTTTGAAATAAGGCCTGAGGTAACCAGTTCAATTTGCCCTGCAAGAATGTGCAAATCAGGCTCGGCTATTGAGATGATAAAACCAAGAACGAGGCCGGCAGCAATGACAATCCATACTTTATTGGTTTTTGCCATGCCAGCACCCATCATCTGTCCAATGGGGGTAATTCCAATATCCACGCCAAGCAGGAAAACAGATAATCCGATAACGATTAAAATGGCCCCTATCACAAAGCGTATAATCAAGAAAGAATCTAATTGGGTAATAGTCAAATTTAAAATGATTACGAGGGCGGTAATGGGGAGAACAGCATACAAAACTTCTTTAACTTTAGGCATTAATACAGTCAAATAGAGATCATTCCTTTCCAACTAAAGTTTAATACCATACATAGACAGCACCTTCTTCGTTTTTATAATTATGCTGCAAATAAAAAAGCCTCCCTCAAAAGGGCATAAGGGCCCCTTTGTGACAGACTCCACCTTAAAAATGCTATTATTATTACCTATATTATGACATAGGATGACTTTTAGAAGAATGCATTTTTAAATTATTCATAAAATTTATTTTTAATCTATGAATTTAAAGCTCGTTTTTCAATAGCTTAATAATAAAAATACACCTGACCCGTTATAATCACATGTGTGGGTCAGGTCTTTTTTTCATCTTATCAATTCTGCTAGTAGATTCCCACCGCATCAAATCCAGCATTCGCAGCAGCAGCTTCCCCGCTGCCTTCCCCGTAGAGGTCGATGGCAGACTGAACAACCGCCTGGCGTGCATCACTAAAATCAGAATTGGAGGTTAAATAGACAGTTAAAGCACGGTAATAAATTTTCCCCAGCTTCTCCCTGCCTACTTCCTGCCCGATCAGGTAGGCGGCATGGTTAGTAATCGAAGAATTCACATGAACCCCGCCATTATCAACATTTAATGGCATATTGTAATATTCATCCATATGAGCTGGATAGACTCCGCTGCCATATGCGGCTCTTTCCGGATTACTCACTACAACACTATTAGGGTCACTTAAGCTGCGCAATCTCGTTACACCGTCAGCTTTAGTAGCAGGCGCCATAATGTCTTCTCCCATTTCCCAGTCTTCATCGTCAACAAGTACACCAAAAACATCTGCAAATGACTCGTTCAGTGCTCCAGATTGGTTCCGATATGCAAGGTTAGCAGTATGAGAGATTACCCCGTGGGTCATTTCGTGTGCAGCAACATCAAGGCCGGCTGATAAAGAAATAAAAAACTCGCCATCCCCATCTCCATATGCCATATATTGGCCGTTCCAGAAAGCATTATTGTAATCTGTGCCCATATGAACATAAGAATTGATAGCCATTCCTTCCCCATCCAGCGAATTACGGCCATGCTCATTCAAGAAATACTCATATACCCGCTCTGAATTATAATGTGCATCAACTGCAGCGCGGTCATAATCCCCTATAAATGCAGCTGAGTTCCCGACATACAGAGCATCATTATTTGAGTCCCAATCATTTTTAGAATCAAATGTAAAGATTCCATCAAGGTTATCATGGGAATAATCCGCTAGAGCAAATTTAGTTCCTGATTTCTCTGCTTTCACCCTGGTAATATGCAGCTCCCTATGGTCCCCATTAACCCCTTTGCCAAATCCTTTTTGTGTTTTATGTTCTTCAGCATGCATGATTCCATTGTATTGATCAATGACTTCACCCGTTTTTGCATCTACAAACACAAACCAGTTTCCAGGTTCATCTCCCATAAAGTTTACATTTACTTTATAAGCTGTATGATTCTCCCCTTCAAATGGATAGACAACGAGCTCTGTAACTGGCTCATATGTAAGTTCTTGTGGCGCATTGACAGCTGTTAAAGCAGTTTTTACTGCAGTATCACTTTTTAAAGACACAGACGTATTCACTGCTGCCTCGGCAATTGTCTGATTTACTCTGCCGTTGATGGATACTACTTCATTGTTCTCATTATAATGAACAATTACTTCAGATCCTTCTATAGGCACGCCATTTATTGCCTGATTAAACCGTACATGTGTCATGCCCAGCTCGTCTTTTTGTACCTCTTTTACTTTCAGGTTTTTTTCCGGACTCTTAATACCTGTGTGATCCTGATGTTTCTTTAAGTAATTTATTGCATTCGCGGGAGTGCTGGAAGAAAATTTCTCTGTAAATCGTTCCTTCACAAATAAAGGAACACTTGCTTTTTCATTCCATTCCTTGGAAGCTTGTACATACTGATACTTTGCTGGATCTGCCGGCTGGGCAAAGACATTAACCGGGATCGAACTTGCCAATAAGGCTGATGAAAGCAATACAGGCGCAAGCAGCTTTTTTTTCATTCTTTTGACCTCCTATAATTTAGATACTCTAAATTATAGATTACGAGGCAATATTTGGAATGAATAATACGAATTATTTATATATTATAAAAATTGTCGAATCGATAGTGAAATTTTACCAAATACTAGTTGTTAAGTAGGATCCTATTAAACATATTAGTTCACTGCTGCCAAATTAAATAATTCTACTCCCAGAGCAAGCAAAAGGGATTCTTTTTTATGCTCTTTTCGTATTAAATGTTATTTTTGATTATCAATTTTGTTCGTTTATTTCCGGCCCAGGATGCTAAGTGAATCGCGGGGCGTTAAGCATTCCCGACGCTGCGCGCCGATAAATCTGCTTCTGATGAATATTTAATTGTTATTATCGAGGATTTTAAAAAAGATTCCTGCCTTTTTAGTTACTAAAGTAACCTGGGGCAGGAACCTATTTATTTCTTATTTTGCCTAAACAAATCAACTGATTTATACCCTTGTGATAAAATATCGACCATTTGGGCTTCACGCTTCTCACGGGTTTTCTGCTGTTTAACAGAATAAATGTAGCGCGCCCAATCCTTTCGATAACCTGGTGTAAGCTCCTGATAAAACTTTAATTCATTGGGGTATTTAGCTAAAATCTTTTCAATATCATTCACATAATTTTCGTAATCAGCCACACATTGACTAGGGGCGGCTGACTTTTTTTCCTTTTTCTTTTCACGCTTCAATCCTACAACCGTAAATACATCATCCATGCTTACCATCCTTGAAAATTTCACATCGCTATTTTCTACATATCCATCTTCTCCCACTTTCATTGCCGGAAAAATAGCATCTCTATGTACGTATGTATCATATCGTTTATTTCCTTTTTTAGGATAAGCGAAAAATAAATATCCTTTTTCAAGCAAGTGATCCTCAGCGATCACTTTTCGGCTAAACTCTTTCATTTCCTCAAGGGATTCTACAAAGATGAAAATGGCATCATGATCACCTGATAAAGCAGTTTTAAATCCAGTAAAAACAGAATAGTCACTAGGCTGGTTGAGCACAGCCAAATTTTTATATTTATTAAGCTTTAATTTATCAACAATCGACATCACAAACTGCTCCTTTGAATTTATTGCTCATATTCCTCTAAGTACTTTATTAATGCATCCAAATCTTTTGCACATGCTTTCTTGAAGGCTCCAGCCATCATCTTTCCAAATAGCTTTGAAAAGCCTGTCAGCCCCTTAATCTCGCCGAGCAGGGTAACTTCTGAAACATCATCTGATGAGGTGATTATATATGTAAAAATAAATTCTCCTTTTCCTGTTGTTCCTTTAGTTCCATCGCAGCGCAGGACAATTTTTCTCGGTTCGTCAAGTTCGACAACTTCAAAGTGTTCAGAAGCTTCTTTTCCAAACATTTTTCTTGTCTCTATCCACTTACTTCCCACTTTTAATGGCCCGCTGCCCTCCCGCTCTATTTTAATTAGACCATTCATCCATTCCTTTGCCGAATCAAGGTCGATTAAACCTTGGCAGGCCTTTTGTGCAGAAACCTGAGCAGATCTTTTCACTTCAAAATGGATACTCAAGTAAACGCCTCCTTTTTTCTAAAATATATCATAAATTAATTAACTGCTCACTCTAGAATAAAGTAATAGTACAAAAAGGGATTCTTCTTATCGTACATGTTGTCATTAGGATATCTATAATTTATACTTCAATTAAATTTATAAATGAGAAAAGAGGAGATTTAATTGAGTAAAGATCCACAATCAACATCGAACCTTTCACTGAAAGAGAAAGCAGTATCATTTCTGCAGCTCGCGGCATCCGGCCAGGTTCGTGAAGCCTACAAGCGTTTCGTAAGCCCAGTTTTGTCCCATCATAATCCCTATTTCCGCGGTGATGCAGAATCTCTTATGCTCGCAATGGAAGAGAATGCAAAGCAAAACCCTAACAAAAAACTTGATGTTAAACTCGCCATCCAGGAAAATGAAACCGTTGCCGTTCATTCTCATGTAAAGCAAAACCCTGAGGACCTTGGCGGAGCAGTTGTACATATCTTTCGGTTTCAAGACGGCAAGATTGTTGAACTTTGGGATGTAGGACAGCCTATACCGGAGGAATCTCCTAATGGGAATGGGATGTTTTAATACATATTAAATGGGATTAAAGATTGAATCTTATAAATTTATTATATAATCTAACCCTATTTTAGGATATTGACTATGATTTATCCCATTGAGCTAGACTTTTTCTAAGCTCTTTTTTAATGAGTTTTCCCTATCTGCTGGTATAAGATCAATTCCGACTGAAAAACCTATCCTTGCAAAGGAAGTACGTATCTGATTTATTTTCACAATAGGAGGGTTACAATGGAAAATGTATTCGATTATGAAGATATTCAGCTTATTCCAGCAAAAAGCATTGTCAATAGCCGGTCAGAATGTGATACAACAGTACTTCTGGGGGGACGTGTGTTTAAACTTCCTGTGGTGCCTGCCAATATGCAGACGATTGTAGATGAGAAAATTGCCGTATTCTTAGCAGAGAACGGATATTTCTATATCATGCATCGGTTTGAACCGGAGAAGCGAATTACTTTTATTAAAGATATGAAGGCCCGGGGTCTGTATTCTTCAATCAGTGTTGGAGTCAAAGAAGGCGAGTATGGATTTATAAAGCAAATTGCGGAGGAAAAGTTATCACCCGATTACATTACCATCGACATAGCCCATGGCCATTCTAATGCTGTCATCCAAATGATCCGGCATATTAAAAAACACCTTCCACAAAGCTTTGTGATTGCCGGCAATGTCGGAACGCCGGAGGCCGTCAGAGAATTAGAGAACGCTGGTGCTGATGCTACAAAAGTTGGCATTGGACCTGGTAAGGTATGCATTACAAAGATTAAGACCGGATTTGGAACGGGCGGCTGGCAGTTAGCAGCACTTCGCTGGTGTGCAAAGGCTGCAAGCAAGCCAATTATAGCTGATGGGGGCATTCGCACCCATGGTGATATTGCTAAGTCAATTCGATTCGGAGCAACCATGGTAATGATTGGTTCCTTATTTGCTGGACATGAGGAGTCACCTGGAGAGACGATTGAGAATGAAAAAGACGGAAAGCTCTATAAAGAATACTTTGGCTCAGCTTCTGAATTTCAAAAAGGGGAAAAGAGGAATGTTGAAGGCAAGAGAATTTTAGTAGAGCACAAAGGATCATTAGCAGATACACTGAAAGAAATGGAACAGGATCTCCAGTCGTCCATTTCTTATGCGGGCGGCAACAAGCTGGAAGCCATTCGCCATGTTGATTATGTGATTGTTAAAAATTCGATTTTTAATGGCGACAGGGTTTTTTAATCCCTTAATTTATAAAACCACAGAAGATGCCTTCCTTTTCCCTGAAGAAGGCATTTTCTATGGTTTAATATATTTGACAAACACATGTGAAGACCACTGGCCCAAAATGAAGTGTCTTAAGGGATAAACGGTACCCCTCTCGTAATTTTAATAACCTGGAAATAAGATGAAAAATTCTATTTATTATTCCAAAGAGTGCCGATGAGTAGCTAGAGAAACTCTCAATATCCCTTTCTAGTGATCGTTCTATTAAATAATGTAAAAGTAATAGCACGTCTTAGTTGCCCTCTGGTTATTTAAAATTGAGCACCCTTTTTGTGTCTTAACAGTAATAGCATTCTTACCATAATCAACAATATAGTTTGTAACTCCACTGGCCGTATTATAAAAGCCTGCTTTCTTCATTTTCCGCTTAAACCTGATTTCATAACTTCTAGCGCTTGTTTGGTATTTTAAAATTATTCTTCATCCCTGCCTTTACTATGTAGTGTTTCTAAGCTAAACCTAATGAATTTCAACCTAACAATCTTCAGTAAGATCCTGCATGGCATTCTTTTTCATTTATGTAAACAGTCACTTCATCGGCCGGTATTCCATAGTTTAATCCGCCAACTATTAATTCTGCCTTAGATTCCTCAAAGACTTCATATTTAACATATATTTTTTCTTTAATTTCCCACCCACTTTGAATAGCTTCAGTTGCCTTTCTACAAAAAAATAAATTATCAAACACTCGGTAAAACTTTTTTGTGATCATTGTAATCTTCCTTAAAAAATAATGGAAAATGCAACAAACGCACTTTACCCAAAGGATTAAATTAACTACGACAGTAGTTTTAATCACTTGAATAAAGTGCGTTCTAAAAAGTTAAATAACGCCCGCCTGGGTGCTAGTATAAATTGAAAAGAAGAAGTATGAGTTTAGTATATCATCCCCAATAGTTGTAAAAAAGAAAAGATTAAGTCCGTTGTTTTCCGCTTCTTTTTTTATGTGATAGCGCTTAACCCATGAAGATTAAAGAGCATAGGGAATAGGATTCATTTATACAGAATTTTCATAAAATTCTGTTGACAAACAAGATAAAATGAAATTAATATGAAAACAAGTTGTTATTAGCAACTAAATTTATGAACAGAGGAACTTAACTACATGAATGAAAAAATCGAGAAAATTAAGAAGTTTAACCGTTTTTATCTTAATGTTGTTGGTTTGTATGCTCAATATACACAAGGAAGCCCCTATTCAATGTCCGAAGCGATGATTTTATATGAGATAGATAAAAGGAATAGATGTACAGCTTCCCAATTATCTGAGTATTTCGTCTTTGATAAAGGTTATGTAAGTAGAATGATACATAAGCTCAGAAAGCAAAGCCTTATTGAACGGGTATCGGATAACCAGGATAAACGAAAGAAATATCTGCATATCACTGAAAAAGGGCAAAAAGTTCTTAAAGAACTTTCAGATAATGCCAGCAATGATGTAAGGAGGATGATTGAAAAAATTGACTTGGAACAAGTAAATTTACTTATTCAATCAATGGAGAAAATCGAGAAAATTTTATCAGTCAATAAGGGAGGAAGATTTGATGAGGATTAATAAGGTCCTGATTACATTTCTTTTAATCATTACGATGTTATTGGCAGCATGTACACAAGGTACTAATGTGGATAGTAATTCCAGTAGTTCACAAGATTCTAGATCAGATGCTAATAGTCAGGGTCCCCTTGTCATCGGTTTTGAAGCAGACGCTACCACACTTCTAGCAAACCACGATGTCAACTACACCACCGATACGCTAATTCGAAATATTTATGATCCACTGATTGATCGAGATCCTCAAACAGCTGAATTTGTCCCTGTTCTTGCAGAGAAATGGAAAAATATAGACGAAAAAACATGGTACTTAAAGTTAAAAGAAGGAATTAAGTTCCATAACGGAGCAGATTTTAATGCAAATGCAGTAAAATTTAGTATCGATTACATCCTAGATGAAAGTAATGGGTCATTCTACCGTTCAAGATGGGCTAATGTTAAGGAGGTCGTTGTACTTTCAGATTACGAAGTGGAGATCCATACATCCGTGCCTTTTCCAAGCTTAATTCAACGAATTGCAGAAGATTTGCTCATAATGGAACCTGGCTATGTTGAAGAAGTGGGTATAGAGAAAGCTTCAAGCGAACCGGTTGGTACAGGGGCGTATACGTTTGTTGAATGGTCAAGAGATAACCATTTGAAATTAAAAGCTTTTGAAGATTATTGGCAAGGAGAACCTAAGATTGAGGAAGTTGAGTTCCGAATTATTCCGGAATTTAGCGCAAGAATGTCTGCTTTTATGAGCGGAGAAATACATTTATTTAAAAACATTCCTGTCGACTCAGTTAAACAATTTGAAAGTAACGAAGTAAAACAAATTTCTTCTTCACGTATCAATTACTTAGCATTATCCAACCTTGTCGATGGTCCATTAAAAGATGTCAAAGTCAGACAAGCGATTAACCACGCGATCAATGCAAATGAACTTCTAGAAACTGTATTAAGTGGGTATGGTACGAGAATTACAGGACCGCTGTCCCAATTGAATGCTGATCATGCTGAAACTAAAGAATACGATTATGACCCAGATTTAGCCGTAAAGTTAATCAAAGAAGCTGGCTATAGTCCAGAAGAATTAAAATTAACATTGGATACACCAAGTGGTCGTTATCCGATGGACTCCCATATTGCTCAAGCCATTGCTTCACAATTACAAAGTATTGGAATCAATGTAGAAGTAAGGGTGAATGAATGGGGACAGCACTTGGAGAAGATTCAAAAAAGAGAAACGGGAGATATGTACATTCTTGGATGGGGGCCAGCTTTCGATGCCCAGTCAACAATTGAAAACTTGTTCACTTTAGAAGCGCCATACAGTAGTTTTTACCAGGAAGATATTGAGAAAAAGATTAAGGAAACAAACCAATTGTTTGATCAAGAAGCTCGTTATGCTGGATACGCTGAGCTTCAACAGCAGTTAGTAGATCAAGCTGCTTGGGTTCCATTATGGCAACAAGCAGACCTTTACGCTGTTAAATCTTCTTTAAATTTCTCACCTCGTGTTGATGAGAAAATGAACGTGTTTGAGATGTCATGGAACTAAATTAATAGTTCTAAGAAGAGAGGATCCCCTTCTCTCTTCTTTTATTCCAAGGGATAAGGCGGGGTTCTACTATGTTAGATTTTATAATTAAAAGATTAATACAAGTAGTCATCGTTGTATTTCTTGCTCTAACGGCAGTCTTCTTTTTAATTCGTCTTTCGGGAGATCCGACTACACTATTCCTTCCGCCTGATGCGCCAAGGGAACAAATTGAGGAATATCGTGAGTTATTAGGATTTAACCGCCCACTATATGTTCAATATACAGACTTCATGAAAGGCGCCATTCAAGGTGATTTTGGAGAATCATTAAGAAGTGGCGACGATGCTCTCGGACTAGTTTTAGAAAGAATGCCAGCAACTTTTCAATTAGCCTTCTCAGCATTGTTATTATCAATCATCATCGCTATTCCACTTGGTGTTCTATCTGCATATAAACGTAACACCCTCTTTGATAAAGTAAGTGTAGGGATTACGGTTATCGGTCAGGCTATCCCAAGTTTTTGGTTTGGTTTAATATTAATTTTTATTTTTGCTGCTCAACTAAAATTATTTCCATCGAGTGGAGGCGGCTCTGTTAATCACATGGTGCTTCCAGTTATTACACTAGCATTGTATAGCGTATCGCGTTTTGTCCGCTTTACTCGATCGGCCATGCTAGATGTATTAAATAAAGACTATATCCGAACAACCAAAGCAGCTGGAACACCAACATCCACGCTAATTATGAAATACGCCTTAAAAAATTCTCTGATTCCGATCCTCACATTAATCGCGCTTGATCTCGGTGTTTTATTAGGCGGCGCTGTTATTACGGAAGCTGTTTTTTCTTGGCCTGGTGTTGGAAGACTATTACACCAGTCCTTAATGAATCGAGATTTCCCAATTGTATTGGCCGGCGTATTTATTATTGCCATCATTTATGCAGTCATCAACTTTATTACAGATATTTTATATGCATATGTGAACCCCCAAATTAGAGTGAAGTAGGTGAAGCTGTGGAAACCAGTACAATTACAACCACTAATAAATCAATTGATATGAAATTTAAAAAGAAATCTAAATTCAAGGATTTTTTCCGAAAAATGTCAAAAAGCTGGGCTGGGTTGCTCGGTTTTTGCATCATTATCTTTTTAGTAGTTCTCAGTCTATTTGGGCAATGGATTGTCCCTTTTGATCCTATGGATGCTCCATTACGAGATCGTCTTTTACCTCCATTTACAGACGGTCACATATTAGGAACCGATCAATTAGGGAGAGATATACTTTCCAGAATCATTGCAGGTACAAAGGTATCCTTAATCATCGGGTTAGCCACAGCTTTATTAGCCGGGGTCATTGGCACCATCATCGGTGTGATTGCAGGATTCTTTAGGGGCTGGATTGATATAGTTCTAATGCGAATTGTGGATGTTCAATTAAGTTTCCCTTTTATCTTATTAGTACTCGTGATTAGCGCAATACTTGGAGCAGGTCTTACAAACATTATCATATCTCTTGCTTTAGCGGGATGGGTTATTTTTGCCAGAGTTATCCGTAGTGAAGTGCTGGCTTTGAGAGAAAAGGAATTTATTACAGCAGCAATCGCAACTGGTGTGCCGAAATTCGAGATATTAGTTAGACATATCTTCCCTAATATCTTTACACCCATCATTATTTTAATCTCTTTACAAATGGGCACATACATTATCGCAGAAGCATCCGTAAGTTTCTTAGGGTTCGGGGTTCAACCGCCCACTCCTGCATGGGGCAATATGCTTAATGAAGGAAAGGACTATATTTTCAGTTCTTGGTGGTTAATCACATTCCCGGGTATTGCGATTATCCTCACTACACTTGGGGTTAATTTATTCGGTGACTGGTTAAGGGATACACTCGATCCAGAACTAAAAGGCGAATAATAGGAGGTGAAAAAAATGACTGAAGTACTTCTTGAAATCAAAAATCTTGGTTTCCAATTTAATACTGGAGAAGGTACCGTTCAACCTATTCGAGGGGTAAATTTCACCTTAAAAAAAAGTGAAACTCTTGGGGTTGTTGGTGAATCTGGTAGTGGAAAAAGTGTTACTTCTTTAGCCATAATGGGACTTTTGCCAGAGAAAAAAAGCAAGATTGTTTCTGGGAGTATCTATTTTAATAATATAGATGTAACTACTCTGGATAATCACCAATACAGAAAACTTCGCGGGAATGAAATATCTATGATATTCCAGGAACCAATGACCTCTCTCAATCCTGTTTTTACAATAGGTGAACAATTAAGTGAGCCACTAAAACAGCACAAAAAAATCCCAAAAAAAGAAAGAAAAGAAGCCATCATCAATATGTTAAAGCTAGTGGGCATTCCAAGAGCGGAACAGATAATTAACGAATATCCTCATCAATTATCAGGTGGTATGAGGCAACGCGTAATGATTTCATTAGCCCTTTTATGCGATCCAAAACTCCTCATTTGCGATGAACCTACTACTGCTTTAGATGTAACCATTCAAGCACAAATCTTAGAATTGATGAAGCAAATTAAAGCTGAAAAAGATATGAGTCTTCTTTTTATCACACATGATTTGGGTGTGGTAGCAGAAATGTGCGATCGTGTTGTGGTCATGTATGCTGGGGAGATAGTTGAAGTGGCAGAGATCCATGAACTATTTGACAATCCCCTACATCCATATACTAAAGGACTAATCCATTCACTACCTACGAATAATTCGAGAAAAAGCAAACTCTATTCCATTAACGGTCAAGTACCTAGGCCTGATGAAATTGGAGAAGGCTGCACATTCGCCAATCGATGTCCATATGCATTTGATAAATGCACTGTGAGCGCCCCACCTACTTTTTCAATGGGAGAGCATTTAAGTAAATGTTGGCTCCAAGAGTCCAATCGGCAGGTGAAAATTCATTGACGGAAAAGCCCTTACTAGAAGTTAAGAATCTTAAAAAATATTATGAAATATCACAAGGTCTCTTTAAACCGAAGCTAGTAGTAAAGGCTGTAGACGATATTAGCTTTTCTATTAATAAAGGAGAAACTTTTGCCCTAGTTGGAGAATCTGGTTGCGGAAAATCGACAACTGGAAGAACCCTATTAAGGTTAGCTGGAGCAACTTCAGGTGAAATCCGATACAAGGGGCAAGACCTTCTATCATTACCGACTGAAAAAATGCGCTCATTACGGAAAGAGATGCAAATGGTCTTTCAGGATCCGTATGCGTCTCTTAATCCTCAGATGACCATTAAACAAATCTTGATGGAACCGCTCCGGGTCCATAAAAAATTTCATCCTGACGA
Source organism: Cytobacillus sp. GQ23 (assembly GCF_059758675.1). Classification (NCBI taxonomy): domain Bacteria; kingdom Bacillati; phylum Bacillota; class Bacilli; order Caryophanales; family Bacillaceae; genus Cytobacillus; species Cytobacillus sp. GQ23. The sequence continues at coordinate 110,475 of NZ_JCAXER010000007.1, read as the reverse complement.
ACGTTTGGAGAAAATTATCGAGATTCTAGAAATCGTCGGCCTCTCTAAAACACATCTGGATCGGCACCCTAATGAGTTTTCTGGTGGACAAAGGCAGCGGATCGGTATAGCTAGGACTGTTATATTAAACCCAGACTTTATTATTGCAGACGAACCCGTTTCTGCTCTTGATGTATCAGTTCAATCACAAGTTATTAATCTAATGCTCGAGCTACAAAAAGATTTTGGTTTGACATACTTATTTATTTCCCATGATTTAAGCGTAGTTAAACACATGACTGACCGAGTTGCTGTTATGTATCTTGGGAGAATTGTAGAATTAGCCGACACAGAAGAATTGTTTTCAAATCCCAAGCACCCTTATACTCAGGCATTAATCTCAGCTATCCCTGTATCTCACCCTAGAGAAGCGAAAGAACGAATCGTATTGAAAGGAGATGTTCCTAACCCTGCTAATCCACCTTCTGGATGCACGTTCCACACAAGATGCCCATTTGCCATGGAAATGTGTAAATCTATTGAACCTTCACTCACAGAAATAGCTACAGGTCATACCGCAAGTTGCCATCTATATTCCAATAACAAGGGGGAAAAAACAAATGCTATTATCTATTCCTAAATACGAATTTAAAGAAAGACAAGAAAAGTTTATAAGCATTTACAAAGGAAAGGAATGTGATGCTTCCGTTCTTTTCTCTGTAACAGATATCTTTTACTTAACTGGATTTCATTTTCATCCTACCGAGAGACCTATTGGATTGCTGATTGATCCGCAAGATAAAGTTCACTTATTTGTTCCTGCATTAGAGCATGAACATGCGGAAGAATATAGTGTCGTGGATTTTGTACATTCATATCCTGAATATCCGGGTATTAAGCACCCGATGGAATATTTCAAAGAAATCTTATTAGAATATGGATTTGAGAATAAATCGATTGGATATGATTCTTTAGGGTATGGCTCCCCAATGGGCTATCGCGGTCCGGCTATAGATCAGTTAATCGACTCGAAGCAATTTGTTTCATTACATGGTGTAATTGAAGAAATGAGATTTATTAAGAGTCCAAATGAAATTGAATTAATTAAAGAATCCTGTCGCTGGGGAAACCTAGTGCACCGCTTGCTCCAAAAGTATACGAGAAGTGGTTTAAGTGAAATTGAAATTACTAGTATGGCTTCGAATGAAGCAACAAAAGCCATGATTGATACGCTTGGGCCCGATTATAAACCACATGGTCAAACACCCTACGCTGTTTTTCGCGGTCAAGTCGGTCCAGAATCCGCCTTTCCCCATGCCGTAACACAAAATATCGTATTAAAAAAAGGGGACACTCTGGTAACGGGAGCTGCATCCAGTGTTTTTGGATATACAAGTGAATTAGAACGAGTCATGTTCGTCGAAGAATATTCTAAAGAGCAGGAAAAATATTTTCATCATATGTATGAAGCTCAAGAAGTTGCATATAAAGCCATCAAACCTGGAAGAACGTACTCTGATGTTGAAAAAGATGTTCAAGCATATTTCAAAGAAAACAACTTAACAGAATTAACGAGACACCATACCGGCCACAACATCGGAATACTAGGGCATGAAGCACCGTTTTTCGACTTGGGTGATCACACATTACTTGAACCAGGCATGGTTGTTACCGTTGAGCCTGGAATATATGTGAAGGGCTTAGGTGGATTTAGACACTCTGATACGGCTCTTGTGACAGAAGATGGTATTGAAATGTTGACCTATTACCCAAGAGACCTCCAATCCTTAATTTGTTACTAAAGGAGTAATCCTTAGCACAAAAATAAATGACTCAACCTTTCTGAAAAGACGGTTGAGTCATTATTTATTTTTCTGAGGAACATTAAATTTATTTTTTAAAATGGAAGTATTTAAATTTGAAATCAAAAAAACAGTATATTACTTACGTATTCACAAAGCTCCTTTTCATTTTCTTCTCAGCTTGAAACCGGCTGCTTTCACATGAAATAGTCTTCAGATTCTTGAATCACTGCAGTAAAGGTATTTGCTTTTTGAGTAACATAGCCTAATATTAAGTTAAAATCCACTACTTTATGGTGGGGCGCCCTGCTATTTCCAGCCGTTCATAAAAGGTCAATAAAAATTGTATAGATGGTTTAGATGGGAGAGGGTGTTGGTGAATTATTCAGCATTTCTTCGACTTGCATTTCCTGGATTAAAAGATTAGTTTCATCCCTTCATGACTCGCCATAAACCCCAGCTTATTATAAAAACGATGTGCATCTCCCCGCTCCTTGTCAGTCGTCAATTGAACAAGACCACACTCCTCAGACTTCGCTATGGCAATCGCTTCTTTAAACAAGGCTTCCCCCACACCTTTACCACGGCAGCGTTTATCGATGCGCACCCCTTCAATTTGTGCCCGTTTCATCCCTTGCCGGGCTATCCCAGGAATAATTGTTAACTGAAGGCAGCCAATCACTTCCTGACCGTCTATCGCCAAAATAATCTGATTGCCTGACTGTGCTTCCATTGCCCTAAATGCGTCATAATAACAATCCGGCAAAGGCTCATTATACTCCTCACGTTTTGCTCCTAATTCATCATCAGCAAGCAATCGTACTACAGCTTCCAAATCTTCTTCAATTGCTTTCCGAAAACGCATTGAAAATCACTCCTTAGGATAAAGAAATTAATATACATCACTGATTACTTTCTATAAATATTTCATTTCCCCTGTAATTTCTTTTCACCAAACTTCTGTATTTCCACCTAAAGATCAATAAAATTGATAACAGGCTGTTTCATCAAGATCACTGCCCGTCAGCACATTAAAAGCCTTATCACTGGCTAACAATACCAGGTAATAAGGCTTTACTTCCTTTAATCCTTTTTATTATAAAAATGTTCCATAGAGATAGGTTATATGCATTTAAAGATAGGCCGCTGCAGCTTTTCCCAGCCTGCGAATCCCCTCAGTTATTTCCTTCTCATCCGCATAACTGAAGGAAAGGCGCAGAAATTCCGTTCCGGCTGCCTGATCAATGAAAAAGTACTTGCCAGGAATAAAAGACACCCCTTCTGCCAGAGCATCTGTCAGCAGGTCCGATGTATCGGCACCGGGAATTTTCATCCATACGAAGTATCCCCCTTCGGGCACATACCAGGAAGCTGATTCAGGGAAATGCTGTTTGAGTGCGGAGATCATAACATTGCATTTTGACCGGTATGTGTCTCTCAAGGTTACTAATTTATTATTAAAATCAGTATCTGCTAAATAAACAGCCATCGCCGCTTGAGCAAACGGATGGTTCAAATCTTTTTTAAACCAGTCACAGGCTTGGATAATTTCACTGACACCCGTTATCCATCCGATACGCATGCCCGGTGCCACTACCTTGGATAACGAACCGACATGCAGAACTCGATTGCTTGGATCCATTGCTTTTAGTGTGGGGAGATTTTTATTAAATGATAATTCTCCATAAGCATCATCTTCAACTATAAGGAAATTAAATTTATTGGCAAGCTCCAATATATGCTGCCGGCGTTCTTCATTCATCGTCGTGCCTGTTGGATTTTGATAGGTGGGAATTGTATAAAGAAACTTCGGGATAGCAAGCCCTTTTTGTTTTCTTTCCTCTAAAATCTCTTCCAATATATCTGTTTGAAGTCCGTGTTTATCAACAGGAACACTAATGATATGTTTAGTGTAATTTTGTAAAATTTCTAAAGCCTCCATATATGTTGGAGATTCTATTGCCACAACGGATTCTTCATCAAGAAGAACACGGGAAATTAAATCGATTGCCTGACAGGCCCCCGAAGTAATCAAAAGCTCTTCTTCCGAAACAGATATCCCCCGTCTTATCAACCTCTGTAAAATCTGTTCCTTCAGCTTTAAAATATTGGGGCTTCCAATATAATGGAGCGGCAAATCATGTTCTTTCTCTAATAAACCGTTTACAGCTGCCTTCATCTCTTCATAAGGGATCAGGGCAGGAGCCGGATAGCCGCAATGAAGGCGTATACACTCATCCGGAATCTCAGGAATCCACTCCCCGGGAGGAGTATTCTGAAGTGCTGATTTGATGTTGTCAGGAAAAAAAGAAGCGGCTTTCACTTCTACCCACACCTTTCTAGTCGCTTTTACTATCGATTATATACCTCTTGGCTGAGATGCTCCATCTATTCAAACTGCTTTTAATAAAGCAAGTGTTCTTCAAAATGCCGTTTTACTTTGCCCCACTCTTCCCTTATGACACTATAAAGAACCGTATGACGGATTGCTCCTTCTTTTCTTATCATATGATTTCGAAGAATGCCTTCCTTAACAGCACCGATTCTTTCGATCGCTTTTTGTGAACGGAGGTTTTCATGCCCGGTTTTAATTTGTACACGATTAAGGGCAAGTTCTTCAAAACAATATGTTAATAATAAATATTTACAGTTAGTATTAATATTTGAGCTCCAATAAGCAGGATTCACCCATGTGGACCCGATTTCAAGCCGTTTATGCTGGGATGATATATCTAGAAACCAGGTAGCACCGATAATTTCTCCTAATTTTTTATCAACAATTGCAAACGCAAAATCAGTTCCTCTCTCCCGTTTTTGGATTGCATCTTCAACATACTGAATAACCCGGCTTTTGTCAGTTAAATCAACCGACATATGCTCCCATATTCTTTTATCCTGGGCAGCTTTATAAAGTCCCTCTACATGCTCGAGATTTATCGGAATTAACTGCACTAAACTGTTTTCTAATTTTTTCATATTATCACTCTCCCTGCATCTATTAAAATCGATTTCTGGTATGATAAAAATAACCAAATATGAATTTTAATATAATACCAGGGAATGATTTAATGGAGCTTCAAATTCTTCTTTCGAATCATAAAGCAAAATATAAGCAAATTTATGAACAAATCCGAAGGGCGACTTTTGATAAAAAGCTGCCTGCTCATGCCAAGCTTCCTTCAAAGCGGCAACTCGCCGAGCAGTTAAGCGTAAGCATCGTGACTGTTCAAACGGCTTATGAACAGCTCCAGAGTGAAGGGTACTGTTATACAGTGGAACGAAGAGGATATTTTGTTTCGGAAATTAAGGATGAATGGCACTATAATGAGCATGGATCAGTAGAATTGGAAAAAGAAGTACATGGTGAGTCTTCAATAAATTTTAAAAACGGGCAGATTGATGCCTCTGCCTTTCCCTATAAACACTGGAACAGACTTTATCGAAAAGAGCTTAATAAATCCAATGCCGCCAATGCTCCGTGGCAGGGTGACTATTCTTTGCGGGTGCAGATTGCACAATACCTGCAGCAAGCCAGAGGATTGGCCTGCAAGCCGGAACAGGTTTATCTATTCAGCGGATTTCAACAGCAGTTACTGAATGTCTGTTTGTTTTTCAAGAGAAAAGCCGTCGGAATAGAAGATCCGGGTTTCATTAGGGCAAGATCCGTTTTTGAGCAATTGCAGCTGGAATATCATCCTATTCCTGTGAACGATGAAGGATGCTGTGTACCTGATAAGCCGGTAAAACTATTATATACAACACCGGCCCACCAATACCCTACTGGTACAATTATGTCTATTGCCAGAAGGACTGAACTGTTAAATTGGGCACTGAAACAGGACGCTTACATTCTTGAGGATGACTATGATTCTGAATTCCGCTATAAAGGGACACCGATTTCGTCATTGGCCCATCTGGATTCCAGCGGACGCGTTCTTTACTTTGGCACCTTTTCAAAAACTTTGCTCCCTGCACTTCGGATCAGCTATCTGATTATGCCGGCATCACTGCAGCAGGGATATGAAGAATTTAATGCTAATCAAAAGTCTAATGTTTCAAGAATCGACCAGCGGGCTGCTGCAAAATTTATGGAAGAAGGACTTTATACATCTCATATAGCAAAAATGAGAACGTTATATCGGGCCAAGAGGAACTGTTTAATCGAAAGCCTGTCAAAGCATTTAGGAGAGCATTTTGACATAATTGGTGATACAGCAGGTTTGCACATTATCGTGATATTACCAGAAGGATTAAATGAACCTAAAGCAATTGAACTGGCAAAGTCGGCGGGAGTTGAAATTGATGCTGTTTCGCCTATGTACCAGCTTCACAAACCCGCCAACCATGTGATGCTTGGCTATGGGGCACCCTCAATGGACGAAATTGAGAAGGGGGTCCAATTAATGGTTAATACCTGGAAAAATTATTTAAATGTTTAACATCTATCCGCTAAAAGGGCGCTTATCTTACGGGATATCGCTCTTTTGCCGGATCTGTAATCGTGCAGAGCTTTTCCTTAACCGCTGCCATAAAATCAAACATATTCATCCCCTCGATTTGCTGGAATTTAAAAAAATCATCGTTATAGTACATATGAATATGCTTGCCCGTTATTCCCCTCTTTTCTTTAATGGAAGTTATATCGATATATGCAAATTCTTCAACTAATTCCTTTGTTGATTCAGATGCAGATAATCCATAAAATAGCAGCCTTTTATTTGTTGCCGCCAGCAATCCGGGCAGCGGGGCTAAACAGTAATGCGATACTAATGAACAGGTTAAGCATTCAATAATGTTTTCTTCTTCATGCAGCACAGTTCCAAACGAATTTATAATGCTACTCATGGGATCCCCTCCTCATATCTCTTCTGTCAAACTGCAGTCTTCACTGCGAGTATCAGTCCGGTAGACCAATCCAATTCGGTAATGTCGAGATCTGGTCTGTCCTGCAGAGTTTTGAGAAGTTTAGTAGCTTTGATTCTAAATTCTTCAGGCAATTTCTGCTGCGGAAACACATCATGAATCACATAAAAACCGCCAACATTCAAATGGTCCAGGGTTTTGTCCAGGAGCTCGAATTTTCCGGGCCACGTATCTGCAAAAATAAAATCGAATCGCTCAGATAGATTTCGAATAAAAGCTGCTCCGTCTTCACAGCAAAATGTGATTCTGGCGTCCTTTCCGAGGTATTTTTTCGCAATGGATTGCACGTTCAAATCTATATCAACGGTCGTAAGCTTACTGCTTTCATCCATCCCATCCATTATCCATGAAGCAGAAGCTCCCGTACCTGTCCCCAGCTCCAAAAAGCTTCCACCCGGTTTGGAGGCAGCCAGCCCCTTTAGTAAAAATCCTGTTTTTTTATCACATGATTGCCCGAAGCCCATCACAGCAGATTCCTGTAATATACTCGAATATGCTTCCGGTACCTGTATAACGCTGTTTTCCATTTGTCATTCCTCCGCTTTCTTCGTACTATATTAAACACTTAGCACGGGAGCATAAAAGAGCACCAAAAAAGGCCCCTTTATAAGAGGCCTTAACTTATCAAATCGACCTCTTATCTCCCAGAGCGTCAACTCTGTTGGAATTAGCACCTTCCTGACATAATCAGGGGTTGCTGAGGCTTCGCAGGGCCAGTCCCTCCACCTCTCTGGATAAGAATTTGTATGTATATTAATTTATTTTCAATCAAGTATTGCATATTTTTAGCAAGATGGCAAGACTTTGGTGGTTTATTGCCATGTAAGAAACGCATGATTCTGCCTTCCTGTATATTTATTTCAATTCTAAGGAAATTTAAGGATATACATATTGCCTGAGGAGGAAATTGTGGTGTTTCGATTTAAAAGGAGTCCTTCAAAAAAAAGAGTAAAAAAACAGATTAAGCCCGAGTTGACATCACAGGACATCCTCTTATCAAAAAAGCTGGAAGACAATATACAATTTTTCTCCTCACTTTATGGAGAGAGTTCAGATGTGATTTTCCGTTATTTTGCCTTAAATAAAATTGACGCAGCCATAATTTATATAGATGGATTAAGTGATACCCAAAAGCTTGACGAGCTGGTCCTTGGAACCTTACTGCATCAAAACATGAATATCGAAAACGACTTCCTTCATACTGTGAAAAACCGATTGCCGATTTCAAGTATTAAAAGATTGGCAACAACCGCTGACTGTATCGACTCAATAAGCATCGGGAACCCAATAGTGCTTTTTGATGGGTATGATGAAGCTCTTTCACTGGGATTAGCCAAATTTGAAAAGCGTTCGATAGAAGAACCGCAGGCTGAGACCTCCATTCGGGGTTCGAGGGAAGGCTTTACTGAATCACTCGGTGTCAATACATCTTTACTGCGCCGGATCATTAAAGACCCGGGACTGAAAATGAAGACTCTGCATGTAGGCAAATATACGAAGACGAAGGTAGTTATCTCATATATTGAAGAAATAGCGGATAAAACTCTGATACAGGAAATAGAAAGCCGTCTTAATCGCATTACTGTTGACGGAGTACTGGAAAGCGGCTATATCGAACAATTCATTGAAGATAGCCCGTATTCTCCTTTTCCCCAGTTATTGTACACGGAACGTCCGGATGTGGTATGTGCAAATTTACTTGAAGGAAGAGCAGTATTAATGATTGAAGGGACACCTTTTACTTTAATTGCTCCCGTGAGTTTCTTCAGTTTGTTTCAATCACAGGAGGACTATTATGAAAGGTTTTGGATTGGTACCTTCATCCGGTCTCTTCGGTTTCTTTTCTTAGCTGTATCCCTATTCCTTCCTGCCATATATGTTGCCATAACAACATTTCACCAGGAAATGATTCCCATGGACCTGATGCTTAGCATTGCGTCCTCCAGAGAAAGTGTCCCCTTCCCTGCCATTGTGGAAGTCCTTCTAATGGAAGTTGCTTTTGAAGGACTGAGAGAGGCCGGGATACGCCTTCCAAAACAAGTAGGTTCAGCTGTTAGTATTGTGGGTGCCCTTGTAATTGGTCAGGCAGCTGTTCAAGCGGGGATTGTTTCTGCACCTATGATTATTGTAGTGAGTATTACGGGTATTGCATCTTTCATGATCCCCCGTTATTCAATGGGACTTGCCATTCGATTACTGAGGTTTCCCATCATACTCCTTGGCGGCGCTTTAGGATTAATAGGTGTAATGCTTGCACTAATCCTGCTCGTCATCCATTTATCAGAGCTAAGATCATTCGGTTTACCATACCTGACTCCTGTATCAACACTGCAAAAAAATGCGGTAAAGGACACACTCTTTCGTTCGCCTTTATGGAAAATGAATCAGCGCGCTCATTCCACAGGAAAATACAACAAAACTAAACAAGGGTCCAGCTTAAAACCAGGTCCTGAAAATAGCGGCAGGTAAATAAGTCAAAATGGCGGTGAGATGGACATGCTGGAAAAGGGAAAAATATCGGCCCTGCAAATGGAATTTTTAATTGTCCCGGCTATCATTGCCACAGGTGTGCTTTCGATTCCATCCATATCGGGAAGGTTAGCCGGGCATGACATGTGGATGACGCCTATAGCAGGTTCTATAATCGGTTTTATCACGGTATTCATTGCATGGAAGCTTCATCAATTATTTCCAAGGATGACCCCTATCGAATACAGTGAGCAAATACTTGGAAAAGCACTTGGTAAACTCTTTAATTTCTTTCTTGTTTCCTTTTACTTGCATACTACAGGCATTGTCATCAGACAGTATTCAGATTTCATTACCGGCAACGTGATGCTGCAGACGCCTTCCGTCATTTTTTCCATTACTATCGTTTTTGTCAGTGCTTTGGCGGTTCGTGGCGGGATTGAAGTAATGGCCAGATCTGCAGTAATTTGCACAACTTTATTCATGGTTACTTCTTTATCACTGCTCTTATTGCTTAAGGAAATTGATCTTAGCTATATGAGGCCAGTTTTAGAGAATGGATTGCTCCCTGTTATGAAAGGGAGTTTGGTGCATAGCTCATGGTTCAGTGAGTTGTTTCTTCTTGCCTTTATCTTTCCTTTTATCAGTGATTCAAAAAAGGGATTAAGGTCGGGGATGAAATCAGCTTTGTATATTGTGCTGCTCCTCTTATATGTTAATTTTTTTGTTCTTACTTTTTTAGGGGTTTCATCTGTTAACCAATTTTATCCTGTATATTCAATCGTCCGTGCCATCAGTGTATTTGGTTTTTTCGAGAACTTTGAAGTTATCATTACAGCTTCGTGGGTACTAGGAAGCTTTGTGAAGGTCTCTGTTTTTTTATATGCTATCAGCTTGGGTCTTGCACAATTATTAAAGCTTTCAGATTATCGGCCAATTGTATTTCCATTGGCACTGCTTCTGATTTTTTTAAGTTATTGGGATATTCCTAATATCCTGTCAGTGGTCGAATTTTCTACAAGGATTCAGCCTTTTTATTTTGTCATCGTTCAAACTGTACTCCCGCTATTTCTGCTGTTTATTGCCATGGCACAAAGGAAATGGAGGGAGAGCGGTTGAAGAAAAGCCTGCTGATCACCATTTGTTTCTGCGCTGCAATTCTCAGCGGCTGCTCAGATCGAGTGGAAATGAATGAACTGGCCATCATTACGGCAGCTGCAATTGACAGACTGGAAGATGGGAAAACAAGAGTTTCTGTACAGTTGTTCATCCCCCGTGCCATTTCAAGCGGAGAAACGGGAGAAGATCCCAGCTCAGGTTCAACTTTCGTTCGGGAAGGAGTAGGGGATAATCTGGCTAATGCCATATCACTGCTGCAAATAAATGTGCCGAGAAGGTTGTTTTGGGGCCAATGTAAAATATTTATCTTTGGAAAAGGGCTTGCTCAAAAAGGAATACGGGAAGATATAGATTATTTAGCCCGGCATCCAAGTCCAAGGGGCAATTCTTTATTATTTGTAAGTGAAGCCGAAGCCAAGGAAATGCTGACTTTGATTCCTCCTTTAGAGAGGTACTCTGGAGATGCCCTAAAAAAATTATCTCAGGATGAAGATGGAACACAAACTACGCTAAGGGATGTAGATATAGGCTTCATGGAAGAATCTGAAAGTGTGTCCATGCCTTATATAAAAAAATTAGAGCAGACAGAAAGCTCCAGAAAGCCAAATGAAACGATACCTGTAATTACTGGTGCCGCTATATTCAAAAAAGATAAAATGGCAGGAACCCTGGATTTAAAGGAAAGCCGAGGCTTGCTATGGTTAAAAGACGAGATAAAAAGAAGCACCATATCTGTTAAACCTGAAGGGGCAAACGGAAAACTTACCATGACTCCGACACTGGGCAACACTAAATTCAGCCCCGAAATCAAAGATGGACGCTGGATCATGAATCTATACATTCGGCTTGAGGGAGATATTGTTCAAAATGAAACTCATCTCAACCTCATGAATGAAGCAGTGATAAAGAAAGTTAAGAAAGATTTTGAAGCAGCCTTAAAAGAAAGAATTGCTCAAACAATTGAAAAGCTCCAGCAGGAATACAGGGCAGATGTCATCGGGTTTGGGAGGAGATTCCATCAAAAATACCCGAACGAATGGAAAAAGGTAAAAGAGAATTGGGATGAAAAGTTCCCGGAGCTTGAGGTAAAAATCAATGTCAAAGCCAAAGTAAGACGGCCTGGATATATCGGCCCTCCTGCTGCACTTCCGAGAGATGAGGTGAAGGAATAATGCAATGGGATTGGACAACTATTGTTATCGTGCAGGTTTTGATATGGTTAATTGTTATTTTTGAGTGGAAGCAGCTCAAAAAGTACTCGAAGACTGACAAAATCACTTTTGCTGCAATCCTGTCTATTTCCGTCCTGTTGTCTTTTTTTAATCTGGAAGACCTGCCTGGACCGATCTCTCTTCTGCATTACATTTTTGGTCCCTTAGGGAAAATGATGGAGTAAAGAACATTTAAATTCTGATTGAAATCATGTCAAAAAAAGGAAATTTAAGAAATATCTTTATCCCTCCTTCATTAGTTGGACGAACCCTGAGGGTTGGACAATCATAAAAAATCGCTCATGAATTTAAAACTCAGAGCGATTTTTCTAGTTTATAGCATTAAAATATCTTATTTAATTTTCATCGAAACGTCACTTATTGAACAGCTTCCTCCCCCTGATAAATACGGAATGCTGGAACAATCGTATCCGAAACAATCTCTTTTCCTTTTTCGCGGATAAAATCCAATTTATAGTACGAGTCAAACCTTTGGCTGATCTCTGTCTTCACCAATTCAGGAGGAGTAACGACAATGAATTGGAACTTCAGCTTATCGGCTACTGCGAAAATTGGATCAAGCACATGGGCAGAAGCTGCTTGTCCGAACGGATTATCACAGACCAGCGGAACCCAGCTTTGATCCGTTTCACTTTTAACTGAAAGAAGCATCATCATCATGACCATACGGGCGGAAAGCTTTTGGCCGCCGCTGCCATCTGATTTAGTCTTTGAACCCTGGTTGATTGTCTGCCAGGTAGAATAATGCTCACGCTGCGGTTTCCCGTACATGAAGGCATTGTCAGTACGCATATTATATACCAGCAGCTCAGGATAACGATTCCTTAGCGAGATAAATAAAATCTGCTCATCACTGATGAGCTGTTTGATTTCCTGATCCAGCAGCTGATTATTGTCATCAATCATCTCAAAGCGCTTCGTAATTTTGTTTATCGCCGAAACAAAATGCTGTTTCAGTAAAGGTTCAACATCTTCCGCTTTTTTAGGCAGAATGTCTTCTTTGAGCTGGACAAGCGGGAATGAACCCCGTTCATTCTTTAGCTTCATTTTTGCAATCATTGAACGAATAGCCTCTGAAATGCTCATTACCTTCATGCTTGCCCGGCTTGCCCAGAAGTTTTGCGCCTTTTCCGCCCGTTCTTTGTCGCGCTCCAGCTGCTCCAGGCCGCTCTGTGAAAAGCGCTTCATGTTCAGGACGACACTTTGAATATGCGCATAATGCCTTGTATCCATATGATCAAGCGTGATTAAGACTTCATTTTTAAAGCGGATTTCCCAATCCTTTCCTTCAATAGCAAGCTTTAAATTCCTTAGTGATTGTTCAATCTTTGCATGCTTTTCCTGCCCTTCATCCTGAATAGCCTGATGTTTTTCACTCCAGAATAAGATGCTTTGTTTTCCCTGAGTCTTTAATTTCTCTATATCCTCATCTGTAAATGCGGCCGCTTCCTCTTTAAGTATGACGGACAAATGCAATTGATTGTTTTCAAACTCAGTTATGTTTTGTTCTGTCTCTTTTTTACGCTCTTCCGTTTTCTTTAACTCTGCATTTGTCTGTTTGGTCTGGTCAGTGATTTCAACCGTCTTGACTTCCAAATCAAGGTCTTCCCATTCTTCAGGCTGCTGATCATGCTTGGCCACTTTTTTAGCGGATTTTTTTCGCTGGTCTCTTCCATGCTTTAAGGAAGTTTCCGCAATGGTTACGGTCTTTTCCTGTTCACGTTCTTCTTTTTCTGCTGCCTTTGTTTCCTTTGCAGCTGTCTGAACCATTTTTTCTAAAATACTTATTGGTTCATCCGGTACAGGCGCATCCTTCCACTCTTCATTAAGAGCATGAAGTTTTTTCTCCAGCTTCAATTGCAGCTTTTGTTCTGATACCCTTGTCGCCTGAATCGCGAGCAGTTCACTCGCTTGTTCTTCTTTGGATTTTTGAAGCTGTTTAAGCTCTTCCATACTGCCATTGATTTCTTCTAAAATATAAGGTGATAATCGCGGAACCTCATCGGAAGCTTCAGCTTTTTCAGCGGCTGGGAAAGAAGCACCTTCAATAAAGAAGCTGATCTTCTTAATATCCTGCTCGGCTGACAGCTTCCATTCCAGATAGGTCTGGCTCCACTTTTCCTGAAGGTCTGCAATGGACTGAAGCTCGTTCCCCAGCTCATTCTGCAGCTTCTCAAATGCTTCCTTCTGCTTCTCTTTTTCCTGCTTTACCCGTTTATTTTCCTGTTGCACCGACTTTTCACGGTTAAATTCCGCTAAGGATTCTGCCTCTTTAGAAAGCTTATCAATCTTTTTCTTCGTCTTGTCCAGCTGTTCTCTAAGTCCCAGCTGCAGTTCTTTTTCTTTTTCCTCCTGCACAATGATAGCCTGCAGCTCTGTTTTTCTCGAAAGCAGGGCTTCCTTTTCCTGAAGCTGTGCTTTTTCGAGATCAACAGCAAGGTCGCTTGCAAGGAACCGGTCTATTTCTTTCATAATACGGCGCAGAGCTGTTTCTGTTTTTTCCAGCTCTGCAAGAGTTTCTTTCTTTTCTTCAATTTGTTTCGCAATCTGAATTGTCCAGTTTGTGAATTGATTTTTATCCGCCAGCAGCTCCTTCTCTGTCCCAGTGATCATCACAAAGGCATTCTGCTGATTCTCGCCAGCCATTTCTTCACGCATAAAAATCGGGACCGGACTTTTAAACATCCTTCCGCTAAAAACCTGCTTATTGATTTTTTCCCATTGAGTCCTGCTGACCACTAAGCCGTATGGCAGTAGTGGATAAGCAAGCATGTGGCTTGCCATTTCATCCGGCTTTAAGGTTTGGAGAAATTGGGATCCGTAAAATACGTCAATACCGGTCTTTTCATCAATCCATTCCTTCAGTTCCTTCACATCATTATTTGCAATCCAGAAATGCTCATCATTCAAGGCATAATCCAGCTGCGTTTCCCAGAGTGCTTTCTTTAATTCTTCCGCTTGCCCGCGATTTTGCACGAGAAGCTCTTCCACTTCCAAGGAGTATTTTGATAAAAGGGCATTTGTGAATGGAGCTGTAACACCTTGCAGAACGCCCTGCAGCCGATTGTACAGCTTTGTTTCTTTCTGCTGCTGGTCTTCCTTTTTCCTTTTCAACTCTTCACATTTTTCTTCAGAAAACTGGATGGATTGCGCGAGTGTGCCATGGGAAGAAGCAAGCTGATTCTGCTTTTCATTTGATCTAAGCTCTTTTGCCTGAATATCATCGAGTGCCGCTTCTTTGGTTTCTTTCTGTTTATGCAGATTTTCTATTAAACCCGTTAAATCATAGGTAATGCGGTCACCGAATTCCTTGATGAGCTGTTCTTCTTTTGATTCAAATTCATGGATTTGGGTATAAAGAAAATCAATTTCCGTACGAAGCTTGGCAATCTCCTGGGTCTTTTGTTTATCCTGCTTAGACAGGTCGTTTGCTTTTTTCTTTAAATATTTCTGATAACCTGTATAATGCTGAACGGCTTCCCCAATGGCAGCGGAGGCTTTTTCCCACTGCTGTGCCGCTTCTTTTTTGATCTCATCCATTCTATGATTCACTTGCTCCAGGCCGCTGTTTTGCTCAAGCTTTGCAATCTGCTGGGAAAGCGCACTGATGCTTTGATCCCCTTCATGCCATTCTTTCAATAACAGCTGAAAAGCCAGCTCCTCTTTTCTCTCCTGCTTTTCCTTAACAACTTCCTTCAGAACTAAATGCTTCTTCTGCTCTTCCGCTAAGTTCTTCTCCCAAGTCAGCACTTCCCGGTGTGCTTTAGCATATTCAAGATTATCTTTCTGAAAACGCAGATCCACTTGCCGGCCTGTTAATTTTTCAATTTCCTTATCAAGCTCTATGAGTGTTTCTTCTTCTGTTTTCTTCAAGTGCTCTAACGCGCCAAGCAGCTGTCTTCCAGCTTTAATGCTGTCCTCCACAATTTCCCTATGCCCGACACCCTTTTCAAGACTCTCTTCAAATGGAAGGATATCTTCCAGAAACTCTTTATGTGCCTGCTCTCTCTTCAGCAAAACAGGGAGGTCTTTCGCAATGCTTGCCTGGCTTTTAAAAATCTCAACCAGATCGTTCTTCTGATGCTCCGTCCGGTGCAGTACCTGACTTACTGTCGGTATGATCCGCTTTTGGAAAAGGGAATGATCATCTTCAGCCCCTTCAAAGAATTTTCCAACCCCGCCTTCATCCTTATTAATATCCTTCATAATATCCCAGTCTTTTCGGTTAATCCCATATGTATCAAGAATACGGTAGTGTTTCTTAGTGTCCCGGTAAACATCGTACCCATTCCATTTTAAATAATCCTTCAGTCCTTCTGTTTCAGCCAGCTCTCCATCTTCATAGAGCGGAATATGATCAAGTGATGCTTCTTCTTTTCTTTCAAACTCTCTTGTATAAAAGGTAATATCAGGGACGATTTTCGCTTCCTGTTCAAGCGGTTTGCTTTCTCCGCCTTCTTCATTCATGGAAATCCGCTGTTCTGCTGAAAACATACCGCCCGTCACCAAATGCCTGCGGTCTGCACCGTCGAGCTCCCATTGAACCAGAACATGAAAGGTATAAGGCAGGAACTGCTCTTTATTATTAAAAAAGAATTGCTGATAATATCGGTTATTCTGCTTTCCCCAAGCGGTACCCGGCTTAAGGATCTGAAATATAGTCTGCAGGAAAACACCTTTCCCGCCGCCATTCATCATCGATATGAGGCCATTTGTGGAGGTTTCCCCATTATGAAAGTTAAATGTGGTGTCCTTATACTGCTTTTGCATGCCATCATATTTCAGGCCGGCAATTCTAATTCGATGTATTTTCGGCATGCTGATCCTCCTCGGTTTTCATTAATTCCTTGAACATTTCATAACGGTCATAGTCATGATACAGATATTCAATCCGCTCAAATAACTCCTGCTTTGGAATGGCCTTCGGTATATCCTCCCGATCCAGGATGACAATGAGCCCTTCTGTTTCCAACAGACGCATGGCACTTGTAATCAAACCGATCCTCGTTCTGCGATTGGCTTTCTTAAATCCGTAATCATCTGTGTCGACCTCCATGTATTTCCATGTGGTCACAACGTCTTTCATATCAATTTTTTCGTCTTCTCCGAAATCCGGTTTTACTTTAAGCAGGCTATCCCAATTCACAATGACATCATTGACTTGCCGCTCCAATGTATAGAAGCTGATTCCTTCGCGCTTGGTGCGGATCTTGGCCGCCTGATTGCGGTCGATGGCTGCAAGGAATGCCATAATAACAACACTCATCAGGTGAAAATGTTTTTTTGTTTCAACCTGCTTATGCCTGTCCTTCATATGTGTAAAATTCGTTGCAAAAACAGAGCCGGTCGGCTGGACAACGAGCTGAATCCGTTTAGGTGATTCAATGATAAAGGTCCCTGATTCGTCTGCCATTAAAAGCACCGTCTGTCTTACATCAGGATCGAAATACGCCTGAAAGTGCTCGCTGCTTTCATCAATGACCTTGTCTTTTAATAGCGTAAAATAAACTGCTGATGCAGTCTTAATACTTTCTGCACTCATTACTTCTCCTCCTGAACACAAATTTTAAACGGAGTGATTTTCATTTGATACCAAAGGAAAGGCTCTGCCCGATGATCAAACTCGGTATAAAGTTTCAATCCTTCAAACACCTGGAATTGCGGATACTCCTGCATCAGTTTATACAGAAGAATTTCCCGCTCATCGCTCAGAGACTCTTCCCTCCGGTGCAGCACCTGTACCTTCAGCGGCTTTTTATCAAACATCATCCATAAATCAATCGTTTCCGATTCCTCAAACCAGAAATCCTGTACCTCTAGCGGCAATGTCGTTAAGTCAGCCAGCGAAAACTCTCCATATGACTGCAAATATTGAAATACATAGCTCCAGGCCTTGATAACAGAATCCCAGTTGGTAACGCGCTGCCGTGTAATACTTTCCTCTTCCGTTTCTTCCTCTATCGCCTCTGTCTGCTGTTTTTCATCAAATTCCTGTTCGCCCCAAATCCAATCCAAAGGTAAGATAAATTCATTCTTTGGTGAAAATAAAGGACCCAGTACCTGTTCAACACGATTAAAGGAAGATCCCCCCTCCTTCATGAACCAATTTTCATAAATATGCTCACGAAACGAAACGAGGCTCGTTTCCCAAAACAGTGAGGGGTTTTCCGCTTTTAATTTTATTTCATAGGAGATATTCTGAATCACAAGCTTGGCGAAACGGTCATGCAATTGCCTTGTATGGCCGATCTTTTCCTGGAGTAAGATCAACTCTTTTTGTATGAGATCATTTTCCTCATTTCTTCGTTTCGTTTTTTCGATCATGCTGCTGATGGTGCGGAAGTGATTCTTCTCTTCTTCGAACTGCTTTTCAATTTCCGCACGGTTATCAGCCCTTTGCATTTCTTCTTCCATCAATAAGATTTTGGGATTATTAATCATTTCTTTTTGAAAGGAGAATTCTCTTGACATTAAGCGGTTGACCCGTGAAATGAGGTGATCGAGGTTTCGGGTAGCTTTGCGAAAATTGCCGTTTTTAATCAGCTGCATACTGTAAAGCTGTTCAATGGTGATCGAGAATTCTTCTGCCATTTCCCTGCTCATGAAAATCATTTCCTGTGAGATATCAGTAAGCTTATAAACGATTGATCCGCCCATTTCCAGGTTTGTATATAATTCATCCATTGTCACATAGCGGAATACCTGTGTCTCCCATGACTGCCTGATTTCATCGTAATAAAGGGCTTCAAACGGCCTGCTGTATTCTTCTTTTCCCTGATACAGAAGCCCGCTTGTAATTCGTTCAATCTGCTTCTCATCAGCCAAAAGCTTCATTTGTTTAATCGAATCTTCGACCATATATTTGATATCCGATTTTCGCCGATGATCATCATCATTCAATTCGCGGTAAAAAATGGTGAGGAGCACCTGCATCAGAATTGTCTGGATATGAGGCTTCAGTTCTCCGACTTCCATTCCTCTCCCAAGCTCAAACAGCGGATTCAAACGCTGCATCCGCTGGGCGAATCCTTCCCATGATTCGTTCACATCCATCTCCTCCATGTTTCAATTGTCAGGACTTCCTGAGGAATCCGTTTATTTTCATGCCACAATTGCATTAAGAGTTCTTTTTCTTCTTCCGTAAACCACTTGAAGAAGGCATCACGGTATTTAAAATATTGAGACTGTCCTGATCTCTGTTCATTTCTTTGATCAAGACATTCCAGCATTTTACGATAAATCTTTAATGCAGGCTGAATGCAGCTATCAGGATATTTTTCTATCAGCCTGGTCATGATCCCGTACCCTGCCGCATCAAGATCTCCTGCATAGTAGAATAGATACGATTTAACAGGGAAAATTTTAAAGAAAAACGAAAAGCTGCGTTCTATTTTAGTTCCTTCTCCATATATGATAAGTTCAGGCTCATAATCAAGCAGATCCCTTTCCAATAATTGAATTGAAGTATGAAAGAATGATAGATTCTCGACAATCAGCACTCTCTGAATATCTTTGATCTCTTTTCCCTGCTTCATCCAAAAAACAAAAGGTTCCCCGTATTTAACCACCTTGAGCTGCTCTTCAGATATGCCAATTCTTGCTAAAAAGCCCTTTCCATCAGGAAAACTGATCCCATCCAGCAGAAATTTTTCGTGGCCGAACAGCTCCAGGCTTCTCTCTTCAAGTGAAACTGTTTCCCGTTCACCGCTCGTTTGGAGAAAACCATATAAACAATGAATACGGCCCCATTCCTCTTTCGTCTGCCACTCCGGGTGCCTTTCATAAAATGAGAAATCGAACAGATCACTCAGCTTCATCATCTCGAGCCGGTCCCATTTGTCAGCTTGAGATTTCACATTAACCCAGTAATATAAAGACAACGCCGGTGTTTTCCCGTTGTATTGATTATTATGTATAGGAGTCAGCTGCCCTTCATCCTGCAATGATAGAATGGCTTCATAAAAAAGGGAATAACCATCCAGTTCATAATAGTCATCCAGTAATTTTCGCAGCTGAAATTCTAAATCGTTTATATTTAACTTCTTCTTTTGCTTCGGGTGCTGAATATCATCAATAAAACTTCTCACCCTTGTTTCAATGATGTTGATTTTGTTCACCTTCTTACACATCTTTGTGTCTTAGAGACTGAAATTATCTCATGCAGACATCATTTTTATTATAAACTAGTTGTGGAATGGATGTAATGGATTTAAGCGAGAAGAAAATGGGAGGGAGTTTAGCAAAAATTACTCCCGCATATATAGGGCAGTAGGGAAACGCGGAAATGCAGTAACACTGATCAGTTTTAACGCACTTCAATTGAATGCGGAATTTTGACAGCAGTTTGGCCTGCTTGGCAGTGGATAAGGTGTTTCTATCATTAGCTTGTATGTCGATTATTACTGGTTTTATTGGATATGAGGTATCTTCACGAGCTTTGACGCCGTTTATTACTGCTTCCATTGGATAAGAAGTATCAACTACAAGCTTTGACGCTGCTTATGTCTGGTTTTATTGGATAAACGGTACCTAACCAGTCCTTTGATGCCGTTTATTACTGATTTTATGGGTAAGAGGTATCATTCTCGAGCTTTGACGCGGCATTTTTTGGGTTTTATCGGATAAACGGTAACTTCATCCGATAATCTTTTTTCGCACCGGTACATATAGAACAACTCTGCATTTCCCTTCTGTATCTTCAGCAGGATTATTCAGATTAATTTCAAGGTTATGTCTATCGTAATCAGGGTCATATTCGCTAATTGGGAGCCATTCTCTAAACATATACTGATAGGCATACCGTAATTTATCAGGTGCATCATAGAATGGATAAATTGCATCATCCCCGGCAGCAGGCTTTTTAAACATTATTTGCTTATCCCCCTTTTTATCAAATCCTTCAGGGATTGTAATACACGCATCATGGCGGCAATTATTGCTCTCCACCAGCTCAGGGTTATCCAGTGAAATACCTATGAAAGATTCCGCCAGGGGAAATAACCCATTGGTGCTTGCCCAGCTAATCAATCTTCCTCAATGATACTGCGGCTCAAAATAACTTTCTGTACGCCTGATATACGCTACTTCTGTTTCAGATAATTTCTTTACGATGATCTCCATTTCAACCCTCTCCCTAATTGGAATTATTCCTTTAATAATTTTGGCCATCTTTCTTTTTTATTCTTTCTCCAATTTCATTTTTCTGCAACAAAAAAAGCGCGCAGCTTTTTATGCTGAACGCGCCTTTATATAGCAAATGCATGGTTGCCTATTTTTTTTACTACTTCTCGAGAAAAAATCCACTGGCTTGTAGCCGTGTCAGGGTTATAAAAATAAAGAAGCTCATCGTTTTGCTCCTTATCAATGAGTGCTTTCTCAACGGCCTGAACTGCTTCATTGCTTGCAGGTTCATTGATGGAACCATTTTGAACTGGTTCAAAAGCATTCTTCTGATAAATAACTTCCTTGACCGAATCCGGGAATTGTTCATGCTCGACACGGTTCAGAACCACGTCAGCAACAGCAACTTTTCCTTCAAACGGCTCCCCTTCTGCTTCAGCTTGTACAAGACGTGCAAGCAGCTTCTTTTCTTCCTCTTTAATGAATCGATGATCCGTTGATGATGACTCCTTCGCGTCAACTTCAACTTTTTTATATGTCAGTGTCTCTGGAGCTTTCTGATCCACTGTCTCAGCATCGAAATGATCTGCAGGAAACATGCTATATGAACCCATAATGAGGGAAATGGCAGCAACAAATGTTACTAAATTTTTCATTTTGTAAACCTCCTGTTTGTAGTTTTTAGGCAAAAACAGGCCACTTACAAGGCTAACAGGTTTACAGGGATAACTCATTAGTGAATCAATGGGAGAATTACCAATCCAAAAAATGGAATTAAAAATTTGCCCATATAATAACTTAACTTATATATTTGTTATAGCATTTGAAAAAATATGATTTTAAACTTATGGTTACAGCCTAAGAGGATCGAGGTGTTAAAATAGTTGAAAGTACTTGAAACTGATCGATTGATTCTTCGCTGGTTAACACCGGATGATGCAGCATTCATTCTCGAACTTTTAAACGAACCTTCATGGATTCGTTATATTGGCGATAAAGGTGTACGTACCCTTGAAGATGCAAAGAATTATATTGTGACCGGACCCATGAAAATGTACTCTCAGGCGGGCTTTGGCCTCTTTATAGTTGAACGGAAGGAAGGAAACACTCCCATTGGAATGTGCGGATTGATAAAACGGGATACTCTGGACAATGTAGATATTGGATTTGCTTTTTTATCCAGATATCAAACGCAAGGCTACGGGTTTGAGTCAGCTTCTGCTGTATTAAAATATGGCCATAACCAGCATGATCTGGAACGGATATTGGCTATCACAACCTTAGACAATCATTCTTCCTCAGCACTGCTTGAAAAGATCGGCATGAACTATGAAGGAACCATTATTTTGGATGGTGAAGATCTAAAGTTATTTGCATCTGAAAAATAACTTCTTCTATCCTTTACTAAGGTGTCTGCCCCCAAACGTAATAATTTTTGCTAAGGGCAGACACCTTCTTTATTAGATATCCATTACATATCCAATCAGCTTTTGCTTTGTCTCTTCATCCGCAAACGAAGCTTCCACGCTATTTGTGTATATGTGCTTATAATCCTGATCACTCATAGCGAATGTCTTTGAAACTATTGCACACTCCTTTGCCATCGTTGTATCCGATACTGTTCTGTTATCCGTATTAACTGTTACTTTTATTCCATCCCGATGGAAGTCGGAAATTGGGTGTTCGCTAAATTGGTTTACCGCTTTCGTTTGAACATTGCTGGTTGGGCACATTTCAAGCACAACTTGTTTTTCCTTTACAAGCTTGTAAGCCTCTTCACAGTCTTTAATAAATACACCGTGTCCGATTCGTTCAGCTCCCAGCCATTCAACGGCCTCCAGCACATTTTTACCGATTCCCGTTTCACCGGCATGAATGGTGACTTTGTATCCATATTCTCTGGCCAGCGCGATCGGTTCAATGAATTTCCCGCAGAAGCCTTCCTCCTCGGAAGCACACAAATCTATTGCGACAACCCCTTTTCCCAGGAATCCCCTTCCCTTTTCAACGACCTCAAATGCACTTTCTGCCCTCATCGTTCTCATGCATGATAAAATAATATTTCCTTTAATATCAAATACTTCTTCAGCTTCTCTTATCCCTTCAATCACACTTTGGATGATTTTTTCTACGGATAATCCCTTCCGCGTATGAAGTAAAGGGGCAAAGCGCACCTCCATGTACTTCACATTTTCATTTGCTGCATCTTCAAAAAGCTCAAAGGAAATTCTTTTTAAATTTTCCTTTGACTGCATGACCAAGTTAGGAATGGAGAATCTTTTTAGATATTCATCCAAAGATTCGCAATCCAACGGGGCAATTAGTTCTCCTTTGATTTTTTCTTTATCAAAAGAAGGCAGGCTGATGCCATCTCTTTCCGCGATATCTATGATGGTTTCAGGTCTTACACTTCCGTCCAAATGGCAGTGAAGTTCAATTTTAGGCATATTAGTAAAATTCATAGCTTGACCTCCTAGATTTTTTACAAAAAAAAAATTCCTGATTACGAAGAAAATACAGCACATGTATCTTCTTCGTAATCAGGAATTATAGGTTCCTGGTAGAGACCTCCAAACCATATTATTGGAGTTATACGAATGAAAGCATTTCATTTGGTTTTTTAAAAGGATAAATAATATTATTGTTTTTGTCAATCACTTATTCAAAGTTTTAGCAGCTCTTCTATATGCCCTATTGCACCCTGAAGCCGCTCCTTATAATCTCCTTTGAGGGTTTTGTAATTAATCTTATGGTTGTTCAGCAGTGTTTTTAGAGCATCGTTGTTTTGGAGCCTTACTTCATTCTCTCCATGAACACGAAGTCCATCATCCACCCATTTCACATCAGGTTCAAGATATAGCCATAGGTCATAATCCTGCAGGTTCGCTATTTCATCCAGCACTGTTTGATGCTCATTGTTGTATAGGCTGGAGTAAAACTGAGTCACGATTGCCTCTGTGTCGATAAAAACAACTCTGTTCGCTTTTTCAATCGCCTTAATTTCACTAAGCTTATGGCCATATGCAATTTTGTGGTAATCCTCCTTCACCATAATTCCATCGCAGCCGCCTAATTCTTCGCAAACCGTTCTGCCATATTCCTCCACAAAAGAAGTGTTGTAGATTTTAGCAAGATTTCTCGTCAGGGTAGATTTCCCGCAGCTCTCGGTTCCCACTACTACAACCTTCTTAACGAAATATGGTTTAACAAAGTCCGGAATGTATTCCCAATGATGAAAGACTCCTTCATTGCGGATCGCTGTTGCCGATATATTCACCTGTCTCCGGCTTGGATCAATCAATTCGTGTTTCGCTTCAGGATAAAGTTTAGTAAAGATCTCGTTATATTCATACTCTGAACTAAATACATAATCAATTCGCTTTCCAATTGCCTTTTTTATCTCTACTGCACCTTCTGCCCAGTTGTAATCCTCATCCCCCTGATTGTCTTTAATGGATATGACCTTCACATGCGGCATATCTTTAGTTAATTGACTGAGCCAGCGCAAGCGGATATGAGACGGGATATAAGGCATTTTAGAATGCTGGCATAATTGTCTGTCACGCAATTCGCTATGAGACAGCACAACATACAGTTTATCCACGGTGGAGGAAGCCTGAACGATGGCATAAACATGGCCAAGATGAAGCGGGAGAAACTTGCCTCCAATAAATCCGACTGTCATTTAGACCTCCTCCTTATTCTGTTTCACATATAATTTCCGCCAGTTGATATATCCATAAATGCTGTTGACCAGGAAAGCAGTCCACATGACTAACATCGAGAAGTCATTGCCCCCCTGTGAGATAAGGGCACTCGTCCACAGGATAATGGATAAAACATTAACGGAAATCCAGAGGAGCCATTGCTCCGCAAATCTCTTCAGCATTAAGATCTGCGCAGTTATAGAAAGAACGTTAGTAGCTGAATCCGTCCAGACAAATTTCCCCTCTAAATATTTAAGGAAAAACCCATACCCAATTGTAAGAATGAAAATGGATACTAATGTATAGAACCATCCTGTTTTAGTCAGGCTTTTAACCTGCACATCTTCCCCTTTAACACCGCGATTTGTTTTATGCTGCCTCCATAGATACATCCCAATAAATTGTATTGGAAAATAAAACAGGGCATTAAGCATGGCTTCACCATAAAGACCATATCCGTAAGCAATATAAGCATAAGTTAAGGTTTGAACAATACCAAAGTAATAGTTTGCAATCTTACCTTTTGCCACCAGCACCACACATAACATGCCGCTTATAGATGAAACCAGGCCAAGAAGTGAATCAGACCAGGCAAAGAATAGATAAATGTTAACCAGTGTAAACGTGATCAGCCATATAATTTCAAATCGCGTCCAGTTTTTAAAAATCCCCATGTGTATCTCTCCCTTAAATATTTGCATTTTCACCCTTGCAGCTTGTTTCGATATACTGACACAATCGGCTGAAAGTCATTGAATCGATAAAGCTGAGCCGGCGTTTTTGAATAGCGGTTTGATTTCTTAGGCTTTCCGTTTTCCATTACAGCTTCAATAAATGGAAGTGTCGGTGCTTTTCTGAAAAAGGCAGCATCAGTCGAGATCGTTGAGTCATCCAATACCGTCAATAAGACGCCCTGGAGTTCAGAAAGCACGAATTCTTTTGGAAGAAAATGCTTAGCCAGTGTTGTCAGTGCCATATCTTTTTTAATAAACCAGACTGCATCATCGATAATGGTCTGATGATCAAAAGCAAAATCAAGTTTAACTGCGTCTTCAAGTGAAAATAACTCAATCTCAGATGCATCATAAGTCTTTTTCCGGCTGGCTAAAGCCGCTTCATTAGTGATAACATAGTGCGCATTAGAGATAATCCATCCCCGCTGATCCCGGCCAGGAGAATCATAAACACCAAAATGCTTTATTTTCAACCCTTCCACTCCGGTTTCCTCCGCTAATCTTCGCTCTGCTGTCTGAAAAGCTGTCTCTCCTGGCCGGACAAATCCTCCTGGAAGCGCCCACTTACCTGCTTCCATATTTGGATTTCCTTCATGGTCCAGTTCACTTCTTTTAATCAGCATGATTTTCAGCTCTTTTTTTGGAGGTTTATACTCTCCAACTTGTTCAGATGTGATGGTAAAAACCGCAATATCACTTGTATAACCGTCAGGGGTAATAAACTTATTCTTCAAATTGGTTCACCTCTTATTAATTAACATTTTGTTAATTGTTAATTAAAATATATTCCATTTTTTTCTGTTAGTCAATACGTTTCTCATTAGTATGAAAAAAAAACTGCCCAATAATTTGAGCAGTTTTCTAAGTCTTAATGCTGATTTTTAACTACTTCTTGTCCCCTTACATTCCATGTTACTGCAAAAATGAGGGCTGCAAGTACACAAGATGCGGTTAACAGCATAAATCCTGCATCCCATCCGGATGCATCTACGATGACACCCATTAACGCATTAGCAGTTACAGTACCTCCGAGGTAACCAAACAATCCAGTTAATCCTGCGGCAGTTCCGGCAGCCTTTTTAGGAACAAAATCAAGTGCCTGAAGGCCAATTAACATTACCGGTCCATAAATAAGGAAACCGATCGCAATCAGACAAATCATGTCTATCGTTGGATTACCTGCAGGGTTAAACCAGTAAACAAGGACTGCGATTAATACTCCCAGCATAAATACAAATCCTGCAGGACCTCGGCGCCCTTTGAAAAACTTATCTGAGATCCATCCGCATAATAGTGTTCCTGGTATACCTGCCCACTCATATAAAAAATAGGCTACACTGGATTTGCTCATATCGAAGCCTTTCTCCTCGCTCAAATATGTTGGTGCCCAGTCCAGTACACCATAACGGACGAAATAAACGAAAATATTAGCAATAGCAATTGCCCAAACCCATTTATTATTTAATACATACTTGAAAAGAATTTCTTTTGTTGTTAATTCAGTCTCAAAGGTTTTCTTGCTTCTGCTTGGATAATCATTGCGATATTCTTCAATGGATGGCAGCCCAGCCGATTGGGGAGTATCACGAATGAGGAAGTAGGCCATGAATGCAATAACAATAGCTACGAGTGCCGGTAAAATGAATACACCTTCATAGCCTGAAGAAGAGGTACCGGCTATGCCAGCGAACAATGCTGCACCCGCCACAGCCAGAGGTGCCATTAGACCGCCGCCGACGTTATGAGCTACATTCCAAATGGCTGTTTTGTTTCCTCTTTCATTGATGCTGAACCAGTGTACCAGAACACGGCCAGATGGCGGCCAGCCCATTCCCTGGAACCATCCATTTAAGAAAAGCATAATAAACATGATGGAAACAGACGAAGTAAAGAAAGGTACAAACCCCATTAATAAAGAAATAATTGCAGAAAGAATTAACCCTGCAGGCAAGAACACTCTTGGATTACTCCGATCTGAAAAGGTCCCCATGACGAATTTACTGATGCCATAGGAAATCGAAATAGCTGATAGTGCAAAACCAAGTTCAGTTTTGGAGAATCCTTCTTCAATAAAGTACGGCATAGCCAGCGAGAAGTTCTTCCGAATCAAGTAATACGCTGCATAACCAATGAAAATTCCCAGAAAGACTTGAAATCTAAGTTTCTTATACTCAGAATCAATTTGTTCTTCAGGCAATCTCTCAATTGGAGGAGCAGGCTTAAACATTTTGAACATTTATTTCCCCCCATAGATCTATTCGACAACATTATTAACTGCTAAAAAAAACAAAACCCACACTTTAATAACACTTCCGGGAATGGAAGTGTAAAAAAGCATGGGTTCTCCGTTTCTCCACCATAGTTAACTTGTCATGTCACAATTCTAGTATTATATGTAAACGTTGTCAATAGCTAGTAAAATTTTTAGCCAATTTTCGATGGCTCAAAATAATGCCCGCCCTCTCAATCTAAAAGAGCGGACACCTAAATTCATATCTACAGTTTCACTTCAGCTGGCTTAACTGGCGTTTCAACTTCACTTTCACCAACAGGTTTTTTAGACCAATAAGTCGCAAGAATCGGTCCTGAAATGTTGTGCCAGGCAGCTGCCAGTACGCTTGGAAGCGCCGCCAGGGGACCAAAGTGTGCAGTCGCAAGTGCAACACCAAGCCCTGAGTTCTGCATGCCAACTTCAATGGCAATCGCTCTCCGGTTTACTTCACCCTGTCCAAGCGCTTTTCCTGCCAAGTAGCCAATCATGAGTCCAAAACCATTGTGCAGCATGACAGCTGTAAAAATCAGAAGTCCTGATGCAGCAATAGTTGCCGAATTACCTGAGACGACTGCAGCCACGATGGTAATAATAGCTGCCACTGAAATTAACGGTAAAACTGTTAAGCTTTTTTCCACTGCCACGGGGAAGAATTTCTTAATTGCCAATCCCAAAACAATTGGTACAATAATGACCTGGACAATAGACATAAACATGGCCACTGCATCAACCGGCATCCACTGGCCCGCAAGCAGGAGGAGAAGCAGCGGTGTCATGATTGGCGCGAGTAAAGTTGATACGGAAGTCATGGCTATGGACAAGGGAACATTGCCCTTAGCCAGATACACCATAACGTTAGAGGCAGTTCCCCCTGGTACACATCCGAGCAATACCAGGCCTGCTGCCAATTCTGCCGGCAAGTTCAAAAGTTTTGCAATGACGAAAGCGACCAGCGGCATGATGATGAATTGGGCACATACTCCAATTACCACCGGCAGAGGTTTCGTAAAAATAATTTTAAAATCGACTGCCTTTAATGTGAGTCCCATTCCAAACATGACAACACCGAGAAGGATGGTGATATAGCCTCCCAGCCCTAAAAACGGGTCTGGAAACATAAAAGCAATAACCGATGTTAAGATAACCCACACGGCAAAATATTTACCGGCAATAGTACTGATTGCTTCTAAAACCTTCATATCATCACGCTCCTTCTTTTGTCTTCAAGATTTTATTTGGATTAAAGAGGTTATCCGGATCCAGGGCGCGTTTAATTTTTTCCATAACCATCAGCGCCTGACCATGTTCTTTTTGCTGATATTTCTGCTTGCCAACCCCTACACCATGCTCACCCGTGCAGGTGCCGCCCCGCTCAAGAGCATAGAGGACGATTTGTTCATTGAACTTTTCTGCCTTTTCCACCTCATCAGGGTTACCCATATCAATCATCAGGAGTGTATGGTAGTTTCCATCCCCCACATGCCCGACGATTCCTCCAGGAAGCCCAAGTGCTTCGACCGCTTCCCTGGCATGGCTGATAGCGCCAGAAAGTTCTGAAATCGGCAGGCATACATCAGTTACCATCATTTTCTTCCCGGGATGGCCATGGATATATGCATAAGCAAGGTTATGCCGGGCCTCCCACAAGCGGTTTCTTGCTGCATTATCGGTTTCAATTTCAATATCGAGACAGTGATGGTCTTCGACAATTTCTCTGGTGAATGCAACATCCTGCATCAAACCAGCTTCATTGCCGTGAAACTCCAAAAAGAGTGTCGGACGTTCGTTATAATTGGTTTCACTGAACAGGTTCACCTGCTTCATGGATGGCTCATCGACAAGCTCCACCCTCGCAATCGGAACCCCTGCCTGTAAAATGGAAACTACGGCTTCAACCGCATCATTCAGTGAAGGAAAAGAAGCTCTCGCTGCCATCACATGCTCTGGAATTCCATATACTCGTAATGTCAATTCTGTAAAGCATCCAAGCGTCCCCTCAGATCCAACGAAAAACCCATTCAGATGGTATCCTGAGGAGGATTTAGCTGCTAAATTGCCTGTATGTATGATCGATCCATCAGCCAAAACTACTTCCAGATCACGCACCTGATCACGCATGACCCCATATTTAACCGATGTAGTTCCACTCGCATTGGTTGCTGCCATTCCGCCAAGTGTGGCATCCGCTCCCGGATCCACAGAGAAAAACAGCCCATATTTTTTCAATTCTTTGTTAAGCTGTGTGCGGGTGACGCCAGGCTGTACACGGACAAGAAAATCTTTTTCACGCACTTCGAGGATTTTATTCATCAATGAAAAGTCAATCGTAATTCCATGTTCGTACGGTATCACATGCCCCTCAAGACTGGATCCCAGCCCAAAAGGAACGATGGGAACTTTATATTCTCTTGCCAGCTTTACCACTTCACTGACCTGCTGGGCTGTTTCCGGAAAAACCACAAGATCGGGAAGACTCTCTTTATGGTATGATTCATCCCTGCCATGCAATTCTCTTACTGTCTGATTTTCTGTTACCTGCTGATCAGAAAGCACCTCTTTCAAAGCATGCATGAGGCTCATACTAGCTGTTTCCATCCTATACTCCTTCTTTCTTCTGCTGAAAATTTGGTCAAACCAATGCTATAATTGGTCCAACAAGTTAAGTCAATTATACTAACTTATCAGAAAAATTCAATTATTTATTTAATTATTTTTAAGGCATTGATTAATAGATTTCATGTCTGTTACATTTAGGAAAGTAAAAGGGACCTATTTTGAAATGAGGGTACGGGAATGGCGGAGAAAAAAAAGACCTATCTGGTTTTAGCAGATAAATTGATAGAATGCTATTTGGGGGGCAATGTTAAACCGGGTGAACGGCTGCCTTCAGAAAGAGAATTGGCATGTAAATTTAATGTCAGCCGGACAACCATCAGGGAGGCCCTTAGAACTCTGGAACTAAATGGGCTCATCGATATCCGCCAAGGGGGCGGAAGCTATATTAAAGTCTCCGGCATCCAATCCAGCAAAGAAGACATCATCACAGCTGTCAAAGCAGAAAATCCTTTAGTTTATGAAATGCTTGAGCTCAGGCGTGCCTTGGAGGTCGAATCCTCCTTCCTTGCTGCCAAAAGAGCCACTTCTGCAGACTTGGAGAAGCTGCGAATAGCTTTAAATCATATGGCCCTGTCCAAACAAGACCCGGAATTAGGGTTAAAGGCCGATCTTGATTTTCACATCGGAATTGCGGAAGCCACCCATAATTCCATTTTCATTAAATTGATCCATACTCTCAAGGGACATATGGAAGATACTATTCGAGCTACACAGAACCATCGCTTTAAGGATCCGGCCCGTTACG
Organism: Cytobacillus sp. GQ23; assembly: GCF_059758675.1. NCBI lineage: Bacteria > Bacillati > Bacillota > Bacilli > Caryophanales > Bacillaceae > Cytobacillus > Cytobacillus sp. GQ23. The sequence continues at coordinate 79,757 of NZ_JCAXER010000007.1, read as the reverse complement.
AGGATACAATGGCAGAACATAAAGAAATTTATCTTGCTATTGCCTCTGGAGATGGTGATAGAGCAAAAGAATTAATGGAATGGCATATTACGAAAATCAGGAATGAACTGGTAGAGTCGATGATTTAATGAAAAAGAAGCAGGCACCATTCAGGTACCTGCTTCATCTATTTCAATCAGCTCAGTTTTTAGCTCTATTTCATCATCTAAATATTTTGTCGTGCTATAACCGTATATCTCCAATGATTTAGGAGTTACATTTTTCCCATGTATCTTTGTGCTTTGCACAGTAAAGAAGTGGCGGGGCTGCTCCATTTCATTGTATAGTTTCGTCGTAATCTTTTTCATATCAGATTCTTTTCCGTTTTTATCCATAACAACTCCTTCATGGTCCATCTCCATTGAGGATTCTTTACCTTCATCAGTGATTATATTGAAATTAAGTGATTCATACACCCGATTCTTAACTTCATGATTGCTGAAAACAACCGTAGCAGGCTGCCCGCTTTCCACCTTATCAATAGAAATAATGCTGCCTGCATATTCAAAGGTTTTAGGATATTCCTTGGCCGCATCAAGTGCAATCCTTTTATGGTCTTCTACTGACAAATAAACACTCTCGAAGCGCACTTTAACCCTATCGGTTCCTTTTTCAAAAAGAGGTTCAAAATGTGCTTGGAACTTGCTCCAACGTAAATCATTCTGTGCATGCACATAGGAGTTTCCATACATGTCAGCTTCCGCTATGCCGTTATTAATTTCCAAATTTTTAAAATTAATCATGTCGATCCGCTTCTTCTCCGTCACCTCATTTTTGAGACCATATTCCAGTATAGTCGCTGTTGGAGCAAGAATTAGTCTATCAATCAAAACTTCTGCTCCCTCTATATCAACTACTTCATTCAATGTATATTTGATAGAGGGATTTTTTGTGAACGGAATTTCAAAGTTCCATTCCCCTTTTTCCGGCTCCATATCGAAAAAGGCATCAGGGGAATGACGTTTTAGTTTCATCACTTTGTTGATTTTAAGTTTTATAGTACCTGTCTCTTCTTCAAGTGGCCTTAGACTCAGTTTCCCATGATAAATAGTCTTTTCCTGTTGATTAAGATTTGACTCCATATCTGGCGGATAGTACCTTGGATAGGTATTTGCCACCATTATTTTCATTTCATCCTCGATAATAACCCCATCGTCTATATTTATCATATATTGGCCGTTATCTTTGGTATCTTCTATCTCATAAAAAATTAGAGTTTGAATTTCATCAGCAATCACACTCTTAATCCGTATAATTACTCCATCGCTTTCCGCTTCGAGTCCAAGCCTTTCACCCAGACCCTCCTGAAGAAAAACGCGCAGCTCCACATTTTCTTCCGTCAATGAGTAATAGATCTTTGAAAAAGCTCCGGTGAAAAAGCCTGTACACAAGAAAATCGCGACAACACCAGCTGAAATGAGTCCCATTCTTTTACGTTTTTTCTTCTTCTGATTCAGGAGGTTTTCCCTATATAAAATCCGTTCCTTTACGTTTTCCATAAAACCTGCCGACACGCTAAATGAATCAATGGTTTCTGAGAACTTCAGGATCGTTTCCTGCAAAGATGCTAAATCATCCTGGCAGTCCTGGCAATGATAAATATGCTTTTCAAAATCAATTTTCTGCGGCCGTTCCAGTTTTCTTTCCAGGTAATCCACGTAATGCTTTTGGTACTCATGACAGCCCTGATAGGCCACTCCATTCCCCAATCCTTTTCTGAGTAATTGTAATCCGGAAAATATAAGCTCCTTTATCTGTTGGGGCGGCACGTGGAGAAGCTGCGCTGTTTCTTCCATAGAAATTCCTTTAATATAGGTTAAGACCAGCACTGCTCTTTCCGGTTCTTTTAACTGTTGGAGGACATGAAAAATAGTTTCCTCTGAAGCGGTTAAACTATTATCAATAGAAAGCTCCCGGCAGACTTGCATAAAAATGGATAAAACCGATATCTCAAAAGAAGTATTGCTTGTAAATTTCCGCAGCTCCTTTTGCACCTGTAAAATGGACCTATAAAAAAGTTCCTCTATTTTGGCCTGTTTTCCAAGATAGGACCAGCCAAGTGCATAAAAGGATCGCTGATGCTTTTCAAACCAGTTAACGATGGATTCTATGTCTTTTACTCTTTTCGTTACTGGTAAAACGGGGTTGTTTTTTGCTGGGATGATCAAGGTCATTCTCCCCTCTAACCTGAGCCTAATTATTTTTTTATACCTGGTTTTATTATACCAATTAGAGGGATAAAATTCACCAAAATTTGGATGTAATGATATTCCCTTAGACATATCTAAAACACCTTTACAGGTCTGCAAAGGTGTTTTCCAATGAAAAGCTATCTATATCCCTCAGCATTGGCCGGCTTTCCCGCCTCCTGGACCTCAGCCAGGTACCTGAAAGCCTCCGGCTGAGAACCATCCAAATCATAAAAATGATACATTTTCGCCAGCTCACCGCTTGAGAAGGATCTGCCGGTCAACCGTTTTTTATCAGGATCTTTTGCAATGGCACTAATTGCCCGCCCTATAAACCTTGGTGTTTCAGATATCACAAAATGAGGCTCCTTTTGGGTGGCATCCTTCCAATTCTCTTCTCTGACCCCAAACACCTCAAGCATAATTTCTGAACGCATCCATCCGGGTGAAACAGCAACCGACGTGCAATCATAAGGCGAAAGTTCATGGGCCAATGCTTTGGCCATACGGATAACTGAGCTTTTGGCCAAGTCATAAAACATAGACACCCGGTAGCGATCGTGATTATACTCTTCTGTTCCGTCTGTTACTTCAACCACTAATCCCCCTTTGTTTTTGATCAGAAGCGGAAGGGCATAATGACTTGTGTTAATATGCGTATCAATCGCCAAACGAAGCATTCTCATCCCTTTTTCCAGTGAATGCTCCCACACAGGAATGTCCCATTCAATCAAATTTTCGCTTCCCCATATATCATTAACGAGGATATCCAGCCTGCCATGTTCTCTCTCAATTTTTTCAATTAAAGACTGTATCTGATCTGCCATAAGATGATCCACCTGGACAGCTATTCCAGTTCCGCCCAGCTCATTGACCAATTCAGCAGTTTCCTCTATTGTCTCTTTGCGTCCATATTCCGACATCTTATTGCGCGTAGTACGGCCTGTAATATAAACGGTTGCACCTGCAGCACCAAGCTCCATGGCAATGCCGCGGCCAGCTCCCCGTGTTCCGCCGGCTACCAGCGCCACCTTCCCATTTAATGATCTCATTTTGATCTGCCCCCTTTTGTGTTATATCTATACTATAATCATTAATGTTGACATCCATTGTCATATTTAAAACTATTTTACCAGGAGTGAATAGATTGCGCGCAGACAGACTCATTGCCATCGTTTTAATGCTTCAAAATAACGAACGAATGACCACGAGGGAATTGGCAAAAGAATTGGAGGTAACAGAGCGGACCATTCACCGGGATATGGAAGCCTTAAGCGGTGCTGGCATCCCAGTCCTGGCTGAACGGGGAAAATTCGGAGGCTGGAAACTTCTTGAGAATTACAGAACAAATCTTACCGGGTTAAAAGCCGCTGAAATCAAAACACTTCTTCTCTCCCCTTCCATCGAGCACCTTGCTGACCTTGGCATCAGCAATGATTGGAAAGAAGCACGCCAGAAACTCCTGGCGGCCATTCCAGCTCCACTGAAAGAGGATGTGAAGGATATTTCCAACCGGATTCATTTCGATACCGGCACATGGAGGCAGACACCACGGGAAATGAAATCTTTTGGAGTACTTCAGCAGGCGGTATGGGAGGAGAAAAAGCTTCAGATTCAATACGAAAAAGCAGACAAACAGACAAGCAAAAGAATAGTTGAGCCGCTGGGACTGGTCGCCAAAGGGAACACCTGGTATCTTGCAGCTGTTTCTGATGCCAAGATAAAGACGTACCGTGTTTCAAGAATTGTTGATGCCGTAGTGATTAATCAGTTTTTCACCAGGCCGGATCACTTTGATCTCGGTGCCTATTGGCAGGAATCGAAGCAGACATTCATTAGCAGCCTGCCTAAATTTGAGGTTGAAGTGGAGATTGCACCAGCCATTATGGAGCGGATTAATTTTACTGGTCGATTTGTTCAAGTCCTTCATACGGATTCTCCTGCGGAAAATGGGTGGATTCCTGCTAGCCTCTGCTTTCCTTCTGAGCAGGAAGCATGCGGGTATATACTTGGGTTCGGGGATCAAATGAGGATTATAAAACCTGTTTCGCTTATGAAGAGTGTGAAGGAAATGGCTGAAAGTGTTGTTCAATTATATGGGAAATGCTGAATAGCGGAGGATGCAGAAAACAAGCTTTTCTATATCAAACTCAATTCGTAAATACAGCGTTCCAATCATTATTGTCTATTCTCTTGAATAAAATATAGAGACCTATTAACCTGGTTCCTTCAAAAGTGATAGCAGAATTACAAATGCTTAATTTGTTCAAACACAAGATAAGGTATAGAATAATCAGACATTAAAAAAGGGGAATAGTAGATGAAACAAAACATAATAGACATTGTACAATCCCAAGTGATTGCTTCAATAAAGGAAGAAGGAGACCTGGAAAAGGCCATTCATTCAAAAGCCAACATGGTTTTCATCCTTACTGGAAATTTGATTACTATGAACGGTTACCTGAAAAAACTAAAGCAAGCCGGCAAAACTGCATTCATCCACATTGATTTTATCGATGGACTGTCCAACACGAAGAGCGCTATTAAATACATAGCAGAAATCTGGAAGCCAGCCGGCATTATTACAACAAAGAGCAACCTGGTTAAATATGCTAAAGAAGAAGGCCTAATGACAATCCAGCGCCTTTTTCTTATCGATCGCAATGCACTGGTCAAAGGAATCGATATCGCGCATAACTGTAAGCCGGATGCAATTGAAGTCCTGCCTGGCCTCATGCCATCTGTCATTGATAAACTGACGACAATGACTGCACTGCCAATCATCGCTGGTGGCCTGATCAGTAATAAGGAGGACATTTTGAATGGATTAGGAGCCGGTGCACTCGCCATTTCCTCCGGCAATCCAAAGCTATGGAATTTGGATCTCTAACTCTTTTTACTTTCTGCCTTTCTTATTTCTTATACCTTGGAAAAGGTAAACTAATAATCTCGCTCTCTTCCAATACGTTGCATTTCTTTGTAATGGTTTTATAGTCCAAATGCTTCTCTACCGATTATCGATCAGATAATTCAGAATAAACTTAAAAATCATACTAAATGCACATTGCCGCCCCCAATCCCCCATTGTATGATTAATTAAATATTAAAAATAGCGGGTAGAGATGAGGAGAACCCTGTGCAACTGTGTGTACGGCATCGTACACTCTGTTGTCATGGGTTCTTTTCATTTTTCATAAAAAACCTTTTAAAAAGGAGGATTTATGTTGAAAATTCAATTCAAATGGGTATCTGTTCTTATGCTTGTAATAGGAATTGGAATGGCACTAATGCCAGCACAGGAAGCCAAGGCAGAAGAGGCAGGCGCACCCGGTCTGCTGATCACGGAATTGATTCCTAATACAGATAACTACGGGGGTAATGATGCATTTGAATACTTTGAGCTTTATAACAATAGCCCGAATAAAATAGACCTGAAAGATTACCGGTTCGCCTCCCACAATTGGAATGAAAAAATACAGGAATCATATATTTTAATGCCTTGGGAAACTGTGGTGGTCTGGACAAAAACCGCAGCAATCAGCCCGATCTCACTGGAAGCTTTCAACTATAACTATTTCTATTCCTATAAAAGCAAGTATTTAAAAGAGGAAGATACCATCACCCTAAGTAATATCAGCGGCCTGGTCAATGGCGGCAGCACACTAACTGTATATGATCCTAATGGCAGTGAAGTTGTCAAAGTCGTTTATTCAAAGGACGATGTGTTAGTAAAGAAAACGGTCACGTATACTTATCCTGAGAACAATACAAGGACAATGAAAAAGTTAGGGATCAACCAAAACCCTACTCCGGGATGGCTGGCAGAAGGTCAGGCTCCAGCCCGTCCAGTATCAGATCAGGAAGCTCCGAATCCACCTGCCAATCTGTCGGCGACTGCTGGCAACGGAAATGCTGCATTGAGCTGGGGCACTTCAAATGAATCAGACCTATTTCGTTATCACATTTACAAAGATGGACAGCTCGAATATTCTGTTGATGCATCAAGTACAGATTTTCAGCTTTATCTGTTAATTGGCAGCCAAACCTACACATTACAAGTTAGCGCAGAGGATACATCTGGGAATATATCGGAAAAATCGGAGCCAGTACAAGTCACCCCTGAACACCAAATCATTACGCAGCTTGAACGCTGGAAACATCTAAAGGACCCAGCCTATCAAGGTCTATGGGATATTAGTTCTGACGGACCAGTGATTGCTGGACTAGCGGAAGGTCTCGTCCCTCAAGGGTTATCCTATTATAAGAAAAAAGATTGGCTGCTGACCATAAGCTATGTCGATGATGGCATTCGGCCGGGTACCATTACCGTAACAGATCGCACGTCAGGCAAGCTGGTGAAATCAGTTGTCCTTTATAATACTGACGGCACCCCTTATACCGGTCACGCAGGAGGCGTTACGGTTAGTCGCGATCATGGCTGGGTCGCATCAGAGAATTACTTGTTCAGCTTCAAATTAAGTGACCTGGCAAAAGCCGAAAATAATGGAGAAATCCAGTTCACAAGACAAATACCATTACCGGTCGAAGCAGCTTACACAGTTTATGATGAAGGTATTCTCTGGGTCGGTGAATTTTATGAGGCAAGCGCCTATCCGACTGATCCATCCCACCATATTGAAAACAGAGATGGTGAGATGCATTATGCCTGGATGATCGGCTTCGATTTGGAGCGAAGCAACGACATGCTTTCAGAAGAACATTGGAATGGTTCACTTGACCATGCTTTGCCCGATTACGTCCTTTCAACGACTGGAAAAGTCCAAGGTGCCATTATACAAAAAGCTGCAAGGAATGGAATTATACTAAGTACATCCTACGGAAGAGCAAATGATAGTGTGCTTTATCGGTATGAGTACCCGTTAAAAGAAGACCCTCATTCCTATGTCGCTGTTGAAGGAAAAGAAGTGCCCCTTTGGTTCCTTGATGGACACACTGCAAAACCGCGCCAGAGTATCGAAGCCATTCCAATGCCAGAAGGAATAGTAGAAGTACAAAAAGAACTCTACGTCGTATTTGAATCTGGAGCAGATAAATACCGATATACGACCACCTACCCGATGGACCGGATGCTCAGAATTGATATGAAGAAATTGATGAAAGAAGATAAAGGGATTGAATAACAAAAAAATGAGCAGTATGTTAGTAACTTTGTGGTCATAGAAAAACTAATAAAGTGAAGAAATACAAATAAAATATAAAGCAAAAAGCTTGAGGATTAAATTCACCCTCAAGCTTTAATTGTTGTATACTGCTGCATAGCATTTTATTTTAAATAATTTCATTCCATATTGAACTTGAAAAAGGCAACCTGGCTTTTATTACTTATAAACTAACCGGCGCATTAGATGTTCAAGTGGTCCTTTCCTATTGTATTTTGCTAAAATAGATGCAATTATGACAGCAGCTATCCATAGGAAAATAGCAGCCGCTGTAACTCCGCTGCTGGTTAATGTTCCGCCTAAATCCAAGGCTGCGGGCGACAATAGGATGACTAACATGGCTTCATTCAAGACATAAAATGTAAGCGAACGCTGTCCTAATGCAACTATTGAATTTGTGATCCAATCAGACTTTTTAATATGGTTCCCAATTACTCCAAATAATGCGGCATATCCGATTCCAGCAGCCATACCAGTTATAATGTGAATACCCCAAATGATTCCGGCTGCAAAATAGCCAGGTTTCCATACTTCACCAATCATCACTAAAGGAACAGCGCCAATTATTGATATTGTAATTCCTATTACAGCAATTATTTTTAATCTCTTATGGTGCGCATGAGGATCTGTTAAAAGACGTTTCCTCCCACTCCAAATCCCTAAGAGTACTGAAGGGATAATGGGGAAAAGAAAATGAATGAAGATAGGAACAATAGGGAACGAAACAATTGCCTCAGTTAGTAACTGAATATAATGGTCATCCCTCGAAAAATCACTTCCAAACCCATACCTGCCCATTTCATTCAAAAATGAACCCCATACAAATGGTAAATAAAACAGTATAACGATACAAATGATGGCCGCAGCTTTAATTAAAACCCTGTTATCACGCGGCAGCAGCCAGCTTACCAGCAGACCGGCTACACCATAAGCCATCAATATGTCTTGTCCCCCAATAAATACAGCTAAAATAATTCCGAATACGATTAAATAATAACATCTCCGTCTAATGATTTTAATCGCGGCTTTTATCGTACTGCCTCGTGAAAGCTGTTTTTCAAAGCTCAAAACTAACCCATATCCAAATAAAACAGCAAACAGCGGCCGTGCACGGTTATCTATAAACAATTCTCCGAAAGTATTTATCAATGAGTCTATAAAAGTAATGCTCTTAGGGCGACTCATAATCCCCGGATCGGAAGCGTATAAGTATAATGGCGCATGAGCAAGTACAATCAACAAAAGCATGAATCCTCTAGCTAAATCTAATGAAATTGCCCGTTTATTATATGTGTGATTATTTTGTTGTGCGTTTATAAAACTCTCCTCCTTGATCTTGTATGGAACCTAAATACAATATTATCTATTCTGAACATCCATATCGTTTTATCACAATTTTTTATTACTAATAATATAACACCTAGATTCAATTATTTTTCAATAGGATAAAAATAAAAGTTAAATAGTGTTGGCCATCTAAAATCTAACTGTGATCATCAAATTCGTTCTAAGTTCTCACTAAGCTGTTTACTAATTTCCCCTTAATGAACCTGCCTATAAAATCAACAACGCAAATATATGATTCAAATTAATATCAAAATTACCAAGCTGAACGCCCTATTATCAGTAATAAAAAAAAAAGACCAATTTTAAGCAAATTGGTCTGCTAAGATGTTGGCTATTTGTATATTCCCCCACCGATACGATGCTGCTGAATGTTATACTTCTGCTTGTTTGTTTGTCATTTTACTGATAGCAATCCACAAACTGAAGATAATACATAATCTGGCTTCCACGGAGAAGCCTCCAAGTCCTCCGCGGCAGTAATCCCGCTAAGAACAAGTGCTGTTTTCATTCCAGCTTCGTTCCCCATCCGGATATCCGTTTCAAGACGATCACCGACCATAATACAATCATCCGGCTTAAGATGCAGTATTTTCAATGCTGCTTCAATTGTAAGGATGGATGGCTTTCCAATCTGTACATCAATCGACTTACCACAAACCGCTTCCACAGCACCAATCATTCCGGCACAATCCGGAACTTCGCCGGCCTCCATGGGACAGGTTCTGTCAGGATTGGTGGCTATCATCTTTGCTCCTAGCTTTACCGCTTGAAAGGCAAAATTTAAATGATCATAGTGAAAATTCCGATCCCATGACAGGATAACAACGTCAACCTCTGCCGGTGCCAGCGCTTCCTCGAAGCCGGCAAGAGCCAGTTCATCTTTGATTGGCTGCTCTCCAATCACATACAGCGCGGCATCAGGATGGTGTTCCCGCAAATAGTCAATCAGAGTAAGCGTCGGATTCAAAATGTTCTCAAGGCTTGCATTGATCTTGAAGCCGCGAAGCTTTTCCACATAACGCTGACGCGATTCAATCGTCTTATTTGTAAGGAACAGCACCTTCTTTCCCTCATTCAGAAGGGAGTTGATAACCGTCTCTGCTCCTTCAATCAATTGCTTCCCAAGATATACGGTGCCATCCAAGTCAAAAATATATCCTTTCAAGTTTCTCATTGGTCTCCTCCATCCAATAAAGTGAAACTTCGATCAGGGTTGATTCTTGCACAAACTGCGATAAAAAATTCCCTGAGCATGACCATTTCTCCAATTACATAATTGGATGCCGCCATACCCAAGGAATCTCCTCATCTCTATCCTTGTTTCTATTCACTTATAGTGATTTCGTCATCAGGTCTTCTCCAATGACAATCTTCGGGATGCCAAGCCTTGTTACCTCTTCTTCATATGGTTCGTTATCAGATAAGTGAACTAACACAATTTCTTTGATATTATCCAGAGCATATTTTTCTGCAACTTCACGGAGGCTGCTGTGGTTGCCGGTTAGAGTACGAGCGGATGTCGCTTCATGAATTAACATATCTATATGGCCATATTGTCCGATTCGTGCATTGATTTCTGTATCACATGAATACACGACTACTCGGCCTGCGCATTGCACCTCAAGTCCCACAGCCGGAACAGAATGAAGCGCTTTAAAACAGGTGAATGACATCTCACCGCCTGATAACAGCTGCTCTTCCTGATCACCATTAAATATTTCCACCTTGATGGAAAACGAAATTGGCCACTTGTCAGCCTCCATTGCTGCCAGCCATTCGCGAAGCTTTTTCTCATTACGGTAATCGCAGAAAATCCTCAAAGGCTTTTTCCTTCCTTCCAGCCACATCCCCCATAGCAAGGAAGGCAGCCCATATATATGGTCGATATGAAAATGGGTGAGCACCACTGCATCGAGCTCCCCTAAATCCACATCCAACTGCTTCAGTTTCCTGCAAGGGTTCCCACTGACATCAACCAGAACATGATAACCTTTATTCGAAAAACAAATTGAGGTATGATCCCGTTCAGTACCGGGATAGGCACTTCCCGTTCCCAGAAAATGAATATCCATCCAACCACCGCCCTATTTGATACCTGAATGCATAAAACTTGAAACAAACTGTTTTTGGAAAATGAAGAAAGCAATGACTAAAGGCATGATGACCATTACTGTACCTGCAGCAACCATTCCCCATTGCGCTCCCGTTTCATACGATTGCGCAAATAAGGCAAGTCCAACGGTCAACGGTCGAGACTCCACAGAATCTGTGATAATCAGCGGCCACATGAAGTTGCTCCAATGGTGACTGACGGAGACGAGTGCAAAGGCAATATATGTCGGTTTCGCAGATGGAATGTATACATGCCACAGCGTTTGGTACCATTTACAGCCGTCTATTCTCGATGCTTCATCCAGATCATACGGAACCTGCTTGAATGTCTGGCGGAGCAAAAATACTCCGAAAGCGGAAGCCCAATACGGCATCATGACAGCCAGCTTCGTATTGACGAGTCCAAGCTGGCTAATAACCTGGTAATTTGGGAACAACAGAATTTCAGGCTGAATCATCAGCTGAAGCAAGAACAGGATAAACAGTACATTTTTCCCTTTGAAGTTCACCCGGGCAAAAGCAAAAGCTGCTAGTGTAATCGTGAACAGCTGGACAATCAGCACGCCAAAAACGATAACGAATGTATTAATGTAATATTGGACAAATGGTGCCGTCTCCCACGCTTTCACATAGTTTTCAACCGTTGGGTTTGAAACCCAGAACGGAAATCCTCCATTAATCACTTGATTACCCGGAGAGAAGGAAGTGATGATAACCCAAAGCAGCGGGATAAACGAAATAATCCCAAGAACAATAATGATGCCATAATTCAATTTTTTCAATTGAATTCTCCCCCCCTCTCAGTAATGGATTTTCCGGTCAAGATATAAATAGTTGAATGCCGTGATCCCCAGCATAATGACAATCAAAACCACAGTCAGAACGGCCGCTTTTCCAAGATCCCAATTTGTAAATGCCGCTTCATAGATATGATAGAGCAGCAGATTGCTGGCATTATCAGGTCCCCCCTTAGTCATAATGTACAAGTGGTCAACGTTTTTGAATGAGTTTGTAATTGCCACGATCATTACGAACAGCGTTGTCGGCATCAGGAGCGGAAACGTAATATGGCGGAACATCTGGAATGGCTTTGCCCCTTCAATCTCAGCCGCTTCATAAACATCTCTCGGTAAATTTTGCAAACCAGCTAAATAAAAAATCATATAAAAACCGGCGTCTTTCCAAATGATCATGACAATCATTGCGATCATGACCGTACTCGGATTTCCGAGCCAGTTCGTGTCCCCTGCACCGAACAAGTGGAGGAAGTTATCGAGCAGCCCATACTGGGGGGTATAAACGAAAAGCCATATATTCGCTACCGCAATGAGCGGAATGATCGTCGGGTAGAAAAATGATGTCCTCAACAGGGAGCTTCCAGCCATTTTTTTATTCAGCCAAATGGCAAGATACATCGCCAGAAACAAGCTCGTTGGCACAGTACCCAGCATGAAGAGAATGTTATTCAGAATAACCTTTCTGAATATCTCATCACCAAATACTTCCTTATACTGATCCAATCCGGAAAACTGCAGCCGGGTCATTGGACCACTGTAAAAGCTTAATTGAATTGACTTAAGGGTTGGATAAAACGTAAACATTGTTAAAAAGATGAATGAAGGAAACAGTAATCCGTAGGCGAACAGATTGCGCCTCGTTCCGGTACCGAATTTTCTTCTCTTCATTGTCATCAGAACTAACCCACCTTTCTTGTGAATAAAGAGAGCCCAAGTCCGCACACTTTCACTTGAGCACCCCTCTATTCAGTCCAACGCTGCAGCTCAATTACTGAAAAGGCTTCAGTACATCTTCAGCTTTCTCCTGTGCTTTTTTCAATCCTTCTTCAACCGGGCTTTGGCCAGTCAATATCGATTGAATATGATCATTAAAGATTTTCTGCACCTCACCATTTTGGTAAGTCGCCAATTCACTGTCGGCATATTCCAATTGTTCGCGGGCAACCAGGGCTGCCGGGAATTCCTTTATATATTTTTTAAGCAAGTCTGTTTCATAAGCAGATTCTCTGGTAGCTACATAACCCGTATCAATAGACCACTGGGCGACACGCTCAGGTTCAGTAAGAAACTTCATGAACTTAATGGCCGCTTCCTTATTTGCTTTTGGAAGATCCTTGAACAAGTAGATGTTCCCTCCACCGGTAGGTGAACCATATTGATTATTCGCAGGCAGGAATGATACACCGAAATCAAAGTCCGCATTGTTTTTGACATTGGTCAGATTACCTGTTGTATGGTACATCATCGCGGTTTTTCCGCTCAGGAAGTCAGAAGGAACTGTCGCCCATTCAATAACACCCTCCGGCATGACCCTATGCTCCTTTCCAAGAGAAAGCCAGAAGTCCATCGCTTCTTTTGCGTATGGTGCGTCGAAATATACTTCTTTTCCATCCTCAGACATGATGTTGTCTTCCGTCTGAAGTGCTAATGCCTGGAACATCCAGTACTGGTACCCAGTGCTCGGGATTTCCAGACCCCACTGGTCCTTGCCGTCATTTTTGGTAAGCTTCTTCCCGTATTCCACCAGCTGATCCCAATTTTCAGGTGGAGCTTCCGGATCCAGCCCAGCCTCTTTGAAGGCGTCCTTGTTGTAGTATAGGACGATCGTGCTGCGCTGAAAAGGCAGGCTGTATACCTTATCGCTTATAGATGAATTCGCCATAAACCCATCGTAGAAATCATTTAAGTAATCATCCTCAAACAAAGGGGTCAGTTCCTCAATCAGGTCGTTCTCAAGTAAAGTGAATAAATCGATTGAGAATAAAACAGCAAGTTCAGGCGGATTTCCTCCCTGCGCTGACGCCATTACCTGTGTCATCGTTTCAGCATAACTGCCTCCATACTTCGCATTAACCTTAATGTTGGGATTCTCTTTCTCAAAGTCTTCTACAATACCATCAACAATGTTCGCTACATCCCCGCCAACCGCAACCGGGAACCAGAAATCAATCTCAGTCTTTTCTTCCACTCCAGCGTCACTGCTGCATCCGGCAAGGACAACCAGTAAAACTAAAACGAATGATAAAAACTTACCCTTCATGCCACTTCCCCCTTATTTTTTCATAAAAAAACCCATGAACAATAACCTGCATCACAAAGAAGTGTCATGCAATTTATTGATCACAGGGAATCTCCGCGTCTCTACCCTTTGACAATAACCTGTCTAATATATATGTCTTATCACATAGGATAATAACTAATTTTTTTGTATTATATTTTGGAAGTTTTACCAAGTATTCTATCTTGCAATTAATAACATGAAAAAGGTGCCTGGCCCCATAAGCATTCTCACAAAACACAGACGGGGGTCAGACACCAAATTCTCTGACGGGTTCACTTATTTCAGGTTAGCTATAAATTCACTTGCTGCCTTGCCTCAACTAACCTCTATACTTTATCGTTAGACCTTTTAAGAAGTTTCTCGCAAAATTGCCTAAGCAAACTTTATAGTTTTTATGTCCTTCTTTTCTTAAAAAAGCTCCGAGTTCTCCTTTTGACACGTTTAATCCAGCTTTTTTGAATATATCTAACATGTCCTCTGTTGTTAGGGACAAGGCGATTTTGACTTTCTTTAACAGGATATTGTTTATGTTATTATAATTTTCAATGGATGGGTCCGGCGAATTAGCTTGACCGGGTTTAGGCTCCTGTTTCCCTCTTTTATAGATGATAAAGCCATTCAAAAATGAATTTAACATCCTATTTGTCAATGTTAATTGGCTGTCACTTTCTTCTTCATCATCAGACTTCTTGAGGATCCTTACTACCTCTGGTACGGACACATCCTCTCCCCCCAGCTTAAAGATCTCTGCCATTTCACTATTTTTGATTTCTAAGGCATATCTCAATCGAATTAAAATATCATTATTATCCATCAACTTACTTCCTCCTATTTATACACTGCTCTAAATACAACAGTACCCTGTTAACAATCTTAAGTCTATCATAGCCGAAGCCTAATAACTGAGTAGAATACGGAAACAATTAATTTAATATGCTTTAGCACCTAATGAGAGTATACAGATGACACAAAAAACCGTACAGCATCTCACTGTGCAGCACTAATATGTATATTTGGCGTGACCGCCACGGAATCCAACCCAGCTGACTTTGCTCGCAATTCACAAGCGGTTTGATGTTAGGGAAAGTATATTTTCTTCCTATATAGGATCGGTTAAAGTTTTATAAGCACCAAGTAGAAGTTAAGTCTGTTGTTTTAAATAGGTGCCCATTCAGTGTAATAGGGTTGTCGCTCGAACTATTATTCCCTATTTACATGAAATTTTCAGGTGTTAAACGAACTATTATTTAAAAATGCTTCTTGCAATAACCAGTAAATTCTTCACCAGCAGACGTCCAATACTATTCCCCACGTTTGCGAATAAATCATTACCAAAAAAGTAAGATATTCCCTCCGGTCAGGATTGCAGCATATTTAAGATATTCATATAAGAACGTGCCGGAAAGAACCCAAAAAAAATAAAAGCAGCCACTAGGACTACTTTTATTTTTTTATTAATATAAACTTCTGGCTTGATTATTTAACACCACTTTTTTTGCTCAATAAAAGGAAATCAATTTTATTGTGAACTTTCAATAGGCTGCTTGTTTGCTGTCCAATTTCTTGGGCTACTCGTTCACAATATAGCATTTATTAATTTTGTTGTTGCCCTTGGTGTCAACATAAACCTTATATGGTCCCACCTTATAAACGTCTGCCGCGTTATTTTTGATTAGTATCTCTTCAGTAAAAGCCTCCGTCGAATCATCGGAGTAAACTTCCGTTACGGTAACTGTCAGTCTGTTTTGATTACCTTTGAGTCTCTCTACCGTTGCCGACGGCGTTGCGCTTACGCCAGTGACTACCGGGAGAATTACCGCGCCAATTATCTCGGAACCATCATACAATACGACGGCATAATTCGCGACGGCATCAACATCGCTGCCTTTAACACTGATCATTGCTTTGCCGTTTGCAAATGTCGCGGCAGCCAATGAAACGCCGTCCTTTTTCAACACCGCTTTGGAACCGTCTGGGACATCCGCCGTGACGGGGATATTGGTGTCCCGCTCACTCACGATACGCTCCAACGGGGAGAGGCTAACTTCTGTGCCAAGACTCGTTATATCTTCGTATGAATAGTCGGACACGTACTCATATAGCTTAACACGATGGGCTGCATCGTCCTCCATTGAATCGACTCTTTGGGTGATGAAACCGGATTCATTTCCGTGCAGCGCATAAGTGTGACCGCTGGAACCAGTATGTGAAAATATCGTTGTCTCCCCTGTAACGGGATCTATACCCGTGTTAAACCATACCGCTCGATCTAATGCACTATCTGCAATAGTTGAGTCTGTGCGTAAAGCAGCCGTATCGTCGCTGCTCGAATCCCGATACATAATAGAGGGAGCGACAAGGCCGCCATGAACCAGACTTAACATTGTGTATCCGGTGTATCCGTTCTCCTTTGTGTATGGTCCCGGATCGGGGCTGGTTTGCTCATTAAAAATTAATCTCGTATTGTCCTGGATCACCTCAGGCGCTGTAATAATGTCGTCATCTATGGTGACAGGTGTACCCGCAAGTCCTCGTTTGTTGGACGGCTCGACGGATGCAACGTTCCTATTGGTTAGCGCCAAACCTGAGCTGGCGGAGACAACGATATAAGTCTTACCGGATGCAATAGTTTTAGCCAATCTCCAGAAATTTTCCGGAACATTGAAGTCTGTAACAAGTGCGGGATTAATCGGAGCCCAGTTCTGATCCCACATAGATTTCTTTAACTTCAATGTTTTCAATTGATCATCGTCTATACTTTTTTCTGTATTTATAGTGAGCTTACCACCTGTATGTTTTGGAAATGGCTGGAATTCCTTACTGTTGAGCATTGCCAGTTTACCGTCGTCTAGATTATAAAACTCCTGAAACAGTTTAAATTCGGTTTCACCGTCGCTGAAGCGTATATTGACGGATGAGCGGTAGCCCGTATCCTTATAGTTTTGGTCTTTTTCCCATTCGGCGGTCATATGCCCGAAGTTTACCGTATACGTAGTCGATCTATTCGGGGATTCCTTCCTGGCGATTTTCACCGTCGCCACTGCTGGTTTCCCTGCGCTCACCGCGCCGCTTGCCGGGTTGAGTGTAACGCTTACGTCAACATCATCGTCGGGATATTCGTGTCCGACGTTCGCAGCTGAGAAGTCGATGTTTGATACGTCCTTTGGCACGTTAACATCAAATTCGGTCTTGCCCGCGACATTGAAATTATCGCCGCCGAAGTTAAACGATGTGAGCTTAGGCGATAATTCATCGAGCCCGAGATAGGCCTCCGGATTTATTATGGCCCAATATGCTTCTTTTGGTGCACGATTGGAGTCGAATGGCAGCGGGTAACCCGTCCTGCGCCAGCTGTTATTATCAGCCACGCCCCAGAATGTAACGCGTTCTATATTATCGGAGTACTTCTTATATAGCATGAACAGCTTGGCGTACAATTCCGCCTGCTTCTTCAATTGCGCCTCGGTAGGGGGGACTTGGGCTGAAGTGCCATTGAATTGTACATCGAGTTCGGTTATGCTGATCTCACACCCGGTTTCACTATATATCTTTAAAACTTCCTCTAAATTATCGACATTGAGTCGAAGGTTGTAGTGCCCCTGTATCCCGATGCCCTCGATCAGTTTCCTGCCTTTTGCCTCAGGGTGTTCATTCGCGTATCTTTCGTTGAGCTCGTTGACCATAGAGGCAATTGCAATTGCTTTGTTGGCAAGTTCCTCGTCGTTAAAGTCATTGTAATACAGAACTGCGTCCGGGGCAGCCTCACGCGCAAACAAGAAGGCATCATAGATATAATCCCACCCGTTTCCGCCGTTAGCATAAGCTTCAAACCATCTGGACGGCCGTTCCGTTGGATTAATTCCGGAGCGAAGTGCGTTCCGCCAGTCGGTCGGATTTTCCGGATTATCCCTCATTGCTTCATTTACCACGTCCCAGGCATCGAGCTTATAAGGACCCTTACTATAGTGCCCGGCGATTGTAGAAATATATCTTTGCAAGCTTGCCCTTGCCTCGGTATAATTCTGACCACTCGGCGGCCAGCCAGCTGACTGATTATGCCACGCCAGCGCATGTCCAATCGTATAGAATCCGTCGGCTTTAACTTTAGTTAACATGTTGTCGGCTGATGTGAACGACGGTTCGCTGGTTGGGCTGGACCATATGGAGTCCGGCTTCGTAGCGTTTTCGGGCGTCAGCACGTTATAGTGGAACTTCATAAAATCATACTTCGCTGCATCGGTTAAATCGGAAGGGCTAACAGTATTTCCGATTAGAAAATGGTCCTTATAGACTTCTTTTAGCGACACAACCTCAGTGTCAGAAGCCTTCCCATTGACACCCTCTGCTGCTGAAGCATTGATGACCGGCAATGAGATACCGGGAAAAGAACTCAAGGTAAAAACCAGCGCTAATAAATATGTCAGTAGGTTTCTAGCTTTTTTCAAAAAAATCATTCCTCTCATAACTTTGATCTACTCTTTTTGATAATTTGGTTTTTTAATGGTACTTCACTAATAGATACAATCATTTATTTTGATAGTTCCATTTCATACGAATACTATGGTTAATTACACATACCAAATACACCATGCGGCCATCTAAATTAGAGTACTCAAGCAAACTCTCACATATCAGTACATGTGTTCCCCCCTTCTGGTTTACGCTGTGACAAAATAATAAGTGAATTTTGATCTAAAACCTTTATTTCTCTGACTTTCGCCAGTTGTTTCTAACATCTACCTGCAAAAGCTGTAAATCTTTGAAGCTGCCTATATGGTGGTTTCAAAATGTGACAGGTGTTTTACTCTTTTGTGTTCTCAAGCACTGAATTGTGTTTTTGAGCTATGAGAGTATTTTCCCCTGTCGTGTCCAACCTTGCAGCAAGTCCTACATGACATCCTTCTTTCTATTAAATAAGCCACCATATTGCCTCTCTCGAGTTCAGCACACTGGATCTTTACAAAAGAGAGAGAATTCAATTGCTGTTTCCACCACTATTTTCTAACAGCTATCAATTAGTTGAAGTAAAAGTTTTATATTATAAAACTACGTTCTCTTTTTTTACGGTAAATACTCGGGATTTTTTCTTTCAAGAGGATATTTGTTTTATAATGTAAAACTCAGTTTTATAATTAAGTTATCCGCTTCCAATAATAGCTAATTGTTATATTTGTGTCAATAATATTTTCTGAATTTTTTAATTGTTCAACTAATTATTATTCCAGAACAATTTATATCTAAATTTGATTTTATTTTAAAAGAAAACTTCTTTCTTAAAATTCCTAAAGCATAAATTAAATG
This sequence comes from Cytobacillus sp. GQ23, assembly GCF_059758675.1. Taxonomy (NCBI): domain Bacteria; kingdom Bacillati; phylum Bacillota; class Bacilli; order Caryophanales; family Bacillaceae; genus Cytobacillus; species Cytobacillus sp. GQ23. Next base: position 60,511 of record NZ_JCAXER010000007.1, on the reverse strand, counting down.
TACCAATAGCAATTTCAAGGTCACTTCATCATTTGTTATGTCTCCGGCTGAAATGTCCAGGTAGTATTCGCATTAACAGTATAAAGCAGGTGCTGCTCCCCCTTCAGATTCCATTTAATTCATGAACAGTTCAAACATTTCATATAACGAGAATTTGTGTTCAACTGACTTTTCACCTACCACTGCTGTACTTCCCCTTGCATCTTTTCATTTTGTCTTTGTTAAAATAGCCATAAAAAAATCCACCTTTCTTTAATAGATTGGTGGATTTAACGCTTCGGATATATTGAAAAAGTTGCCGTATATTATGTAATTTTCAGAAGAATCCTAGTGTGAATTTATTGGAAAATCACCTTTCAGATCAAAAAAACTGGTCAAATCGATGATAACTAAAAAGGTTGGCGGGACTGCCTGGGAATCGAACCCAGCTAACCTGGCACGCAGGTCACAAGCGGTTTTGAAGACCGTGGAGGGCACCAGCACCCCAATCAGCCCCATAAAGAAAGACTCTTACTATTATAAGGGCAAATAGTGCTGCTTTCAAGACTTATGCCTCCTTTCTTGTCGTTTCGCGGGACAAGGCTTATAATAAGAACAGGAAATTATGTGTGTAGGTGAAGGAAATGCTAGAAGGCTGGTTTATGTATTTTATATTGTTCTGGGTTGTTATTCTGATTTCGTTCTTTGCGATTGGCGGCTTTTTCATGTTCCGCAAATTTTTAAAGCGCATGCCGAAAGAAGATGGCAAATCAGATTTGGATTGGGAAGAGCATTATGTCAATGAAACACGGCATTTATGGCAGCAAAGGGAAAAAGATCTGCTGGAAGATCTCGTAAGTCCGGTGCCTGAGCTGTTCAGGGATGTAGCAAGAATGAAGATTGCCGGTAAAATTGGTGAGCTTGCTATAAAAGAAAAAGCAGATCGAATTGATCAGGATCTCCTGATTCGAGGCTATATTTTAGCCACGCCAAAACGGGACCATAAATTCCTGCGCAAGAAATTGACAGAAAAACAGATAAGCATGTCTCCTTATGAACATTTATTTTAAACCATTTCGGATTACCGGAATGGTTTTTTTATTATTCTGGGAGCCCAAAATGGGATCCATTAAATAACAATTAAAAACCGCCAAAAGCAATATCCGGCGGCCTTCATTTATTAAGTTGTTTTTGGATTCCTCGTTCCATTCAGTTCCTGATGGAGCTTCCGATAATTCATATACATCGCAACTCTCCACGGTACAATCATTGAAAATGCTAGAATCCAGAACATGCCGCTCAGCTGGCCATAGTCGATAGTGGAGCTTAGAACTATTTTTCCAATAATGCGGATTACAAGCAATCCTATTAATATAAAAGCAAACGCTTTAGATCGCTTCAGATAAATTTCGCTGTCCCTGATTTCAAAGGAAGATGTCTTTATTAAAAGGATGGAAAACAGCACTCCGACTGTGGCTGCTTCCAGGATCTCCATTGGTGTAACGCGAAAATAAGGAACGGTAAACATAAGAGCACCTGTGCTCATAAAAATCGGCGGCAAGATAATTTTCTTGCCGGAAGCCGGTTTTTTTGCAGCCTTCATGCGGATGAACATCGCGAAGATCGCCATAAAAACGGCACCGATTGATGAAATTAGTACAAAGTCCATTCGATTTCATCCTCTATCTCATTTGATTACTACCCATATTATATCTTAATAGGCTTGATTTAGGTACTCAGAACAATAAAAGTGCATTAAAAAAGCCACTCCAGCTGATACCCGGACACATCCGCATGTCCAGGGTACCCTGAGTCAGCTTTTAACTTAATACCCGATTAACCGCTTCTAATACACGGCCTTCATCAAATGGTTTTATGATAAAATCTTTCGCGCCGGCTTCAATGGATTCAACCACTACCTTTTGCTGTCCCATGGCTGAACACATGATGACCTTTGCATTAGGGTTTTCCCTCTTAATTTCCCGGACAGCCTCAAGACCGCTCATTTCAGGCATCGTGATATCCATCATCACCAGATCCGGGTTCAAATTTTCGAAAAGATCCACGGCTTCCTTCCCGTCTTCCCCTTCTCCAACTATTTCATGACCGGCTTTTTTTAGAATCGTGCTCAGGGTAACTCTCATAAATTTCGCATCATCTATTATTAAAATTCTCGCCACCGCTGTTTCCTCCTTGTAGTGCATTGGAAGCTATATCTCTATTATACTACATATATAGTAAAAATTACCCATAATAAATTTCATTAAACATCTGCAAAAGGGAATGATCCTTTAGAGAGATACATTAATCAACTCCCAAAGAACACATATTTCAATATATCGAACTATCAGATAAATTTCAATTGAAAGACTATGACAAATTTCGACCGCTTGTCATAGCCCTTTCTTCCTTATAAATAGGAAAAGGGCACATTCCTAAATAGAATGTGCCCCTGCTTTTTAGAAACCAGTAAATCCGCCAAACAATGGTGAAAGGAAAATAATAATTTTTGTCATCCAGTTAAAGAATAAAACTACACCCATAATCATCATCAATAAACCGCCGATTTTCATTATCTTGGCGCTGTTTCGCCTGATCCATTGCATTTTTCCGATGAAGAAAGAAAGAACAAAGAATGGTATAGCAAAACCAAGAATATAGGCGATCATATAAACGATTGCAGAATTAGGATTTGTAACTGCTAATGACCACACAGCCCCCAATATCGGACCTGTACATGGAGTCCAGCCTGCTGCGAATGCCATTCCAATCAGAACAGATCCGAGAAGGCCTGATGGACGGTTCTTAAACTCAAACCGCCTTTCTTTCATAAGAAATTCTGGCCTTATAATACCGACAATTAATAATCCAAAAATAAATACAAAGATAGCGCCAATTTGCCGGATTAAATCCTGGTATTGCTGAAAGAATTGACCAAGCAAGGTTGTTCCAAACCCAATTGCGATAAAAATGGCTGAAAATCCGATCAGGAAGAATAATGTATGAAGCATACTCCTTCTCTGCAGCATCGCATTTTCTTCTTTAATCTCCCCTACAGACATTCCGGTGATATACGATAAAAAAGCCGGATATAATGGCAGGCAGCAAGGCGAAACAAAACTTAAAAACCCTGCACCTAGTGCAATAAAAACATTCAAATCTGTCATAGTCACAACTCCTGATACTCATTCAATCCAATTTTATTCTAACAAATCTTATATAGAAAAGATAATGGATAGTATGTGAACATTTTGTTTCATCAACTTTTGCTAAATTAATGCATTTTAATTTTCAACCTAAAACATGTATTTTTAATGTAAATGTTACCAAATTTTAAAACAAGTTTCTTTTGAATTTATTACCATAATTCGATATACTAGTATAGAACTTAACAAATTCTGTTATTATCTTTCAGCTTTTGACATGGTTTCAAATTGGGAGAGTATAGCCTACATATAAGAATTGATCAGAGAGGAACTATTGGCCATGTGTAAACAGGAACTGCTTACATTGATCGAACAAAAAAGAACAGAGTTAATTCAAGTGGCCATGAAAAGCGGCTTAAGCTCTGCCGCAGCAATCCGATACAGTCAGGAATTGGATGCCCTATTAAATGAATATAACCGAAGCTTCATTAAAAAAGTGCAGACACATTAAGAAACAGCCATGCAGTAATTGCAGGCTGTTTTTTGTTAACTCCATTAACCTGCTGCATCCTCCACTTTTTCAGCGTTTCCATTCTGCAGCAGATACATTTTATGATACAATCCCCGCTTAGCCAGCAATTCCTGGTGCGTTCCTCTTTCTACTATTTCCCCCTGATGAAGAACGAGAATCTGTTCAGCATCCTGTATGGTAGACAATCGATGAGCAATTGCAATTGTTGTGCGGCCCTTTCTCATTTTTTCCAGTGCTGTCTGAATGGCTTCTTCTGTTTCAGTATCAATATTAGCTGTTGCTTCATCCAGCACAAGAATCTTAGGATTGGCAGCAATCGTTCTTGCAAATGCAATAAGCTGTCTTTGCCCGCTTGAAAACGTCGATCCCCGCTCCACCACCGGATGATCATATCCGTCTTCCAGCTTGTTTATGAATATATGAGCCTGAACAAACTGGGCAGCAGCTTCAATTTCAGCATTTGTCATTCTTTCATTATGCAGTCTGATATTATCCTCTATCGTCCCGTAAAAAAGGAAAGGATCCTGTAGAACAAGCCCCATTTTTGTACGCAGTTCTTCTGCAGGGTAGGACTTAATGCTTTTTCCGTCAATAAGTATATCGCCGCGTTCAAATTCATAGAATCGCATCATTAAGTTAATGATGGAGCTTTTGCCGCTTCCGGTATGACCAACTAGAGCAACGGTTTCACCCGGTTTGGCTGTAAATGAAATGTTTTTCAATACATCTCGTTTACCGTCATAGGAGAAGCTGATATTCCTGAACTCAATCTCTCCTTCCTGAATCTCAGCTGACTTGCTTTCCGCCTGTGCTGGGGCAGCCTCTTTTTCATCCAGCAGAGCAAATGCTCTTGAAGCGGCAATGATGGCCTGCTGATACATGGAAAGCCTCATCATAATTTGATTCACAGGCTCAAAGAAGCGGTCCAAATAGCTGACAAATGCATACAGCACACCGATTTCGATCGGATTGTAAAAAGAAGAAATCCCAAAAAAGCTTAATACAATGACAAGTGCCAGAACATAAACCAGGTCAATAGCCGGCCTTAACAGGAGCCCATCCATTTTGATATTGCGCATCCCGGCTTTATAATGCTCCTCATTTATATCACCAAATTCCTTCCGCAGTCTTTTTTCCTGCCTGAATACCTGGATAATCGACATTCCCTGCAGTGATTCGCTCAGTTTTGCATTCAGCTCACTCAGCCTTTCTCTTAAGTCCTTATAGAATACCGAACTGTATTTACGGTAAGTCCGGATGATCAGAAAAAGAATTGGGAGAATTACGAGACAAAACAGGGCAAGCTTTACATTCAGGATAAACATCGCCACAAAGATACCTGTCAGCAGGAAGGCACCCTGAATGAAGGTAACCAGTACACTGACAAACATATCTTTAATTGCCTCTGTGTCATTGGTAACGCGAGAAACAATACTTCCCGCTGGCGTTTTATCAAAGTACTTTAAGCCCAGTGACTGTACTTTTGAAAAGACATCCACTCGAAGCTGCTGAATGATTTTCAGCGCGATTTCCTGAAATTTGAGCAGCTGAAAATAGGATACCAGCACATTCATGATCTGAATGCCCATATAGGCTGCACCAAGGGCAAATAGCGGCTCAAAAACCAGGTTTCCCGGTGTTAAATAATCATCAATAAATATTTTAACAAGTATCGGCCCCAGTAGGTCTCCAATCGTTGTTAAAAGAAGAAGACTGAAGGCAAGTGTGATTGTTTTTTTATGCGGTTTTGTATAGGAAAGCAGCCGGAAAAGAACCTTCCGCTGCTCTTTCCCCTTCATAATCGGTGTCTTTTCCATAGTCTTATCCCCCATGCTCCACTAGCTCTTCCAGCTGCTGGCGAAGATACATATTCTTATACCAGCCTTCTTCAGCCATTAGTTCATCATGTGTTCCCCTCTGAACAATTTCCCCTTCATCCATCACCAATATGAGATTCGCATGCTGAATGGCGCTCAGCCGGTGAGCTGTAATAATTGTTGTCTTGCCAGACCGTTCAGCCCGCAAGGAACTGAGAATTGCTTCCTCTGTTTTGGCATCAACAGCAGAAAGGGAGTCATCTAAAATCAATACTTCCGGATTCATCAATAGTGCCCTTGCGATGGAAATTCGCTGCTTTTGCCCTCCGGAAAGAGAGACCCCTCTTTCACCGACAACAGTCTGATAACCTTCTGTAAATTCGAGAATATCATCATGGATATTGGCCAGTTTGGCTGCCGCATAAATATCTTCAGGGTTTGCATCCGGCTTTGTGAAAGCTATATTTTCAGCAACAGTGGCCGAGAACAGGAAGTGCTCCTGCGGGACATAGCCAACAGCCTCTCTCAGCTTACCGAGTTTATAGCGGCTGATAGGATGTCCTGCAAAAAATATCTCTCCTTTATAGCCTTCAAATTCCCGAAACAAAAGCTTTAGAATTGTGGTTTTTCCCGCACCCGTTTTACCTGCAATGCCGAGCGTCTCTCCTCTTTCCAATCTAAAATGAATATCCTTAAGCAGCCGATCCTGTTCACCCGGATAAGCGAACTCCTCGACGTTGTACTCAATGTTACCGCATGGAACTTCATTGATGCCTGATTCATCATCCTTAATTTCGATTTCTTCTGCAAGAAGTGAAGAGACTCGATCATATGATGCGCGGCCTCTTTCGACGATGTTAAACAGCCAGCCAAAGGCAAGCATTGGCCAAATCAGGAGACCCAAGTAAGTTGTAAATGAAACCAGCTGTCCGATTGTCAGTTCTCCTGCAATAACATACCTTGACCCAAATGCAATAGACAAGAAGAAAGAGATCCCTACAATAATGCTGATCGTTGGATCAAACAAAGAGTCAACCTTAGCAACAGCAATGTTCTTTTGTACTACATCTTCAGACTGTCTGCGGAAATCTTCTATATCTTCTTTTTCCTGGCCGAATGTTTTAATCACCTTAATTCCTGAAACACTTTCCTGAGTTTTGTCATTCAGTGAAGAAAAAGCCTCTTGAGCTTTGTGAAACCGTTTATGAAGAAGTGTTCCATACCAGCTTGTCAAAAGTGCCATAAGAGGCATCGGTATCAGACAGATCAGTGTCAGCTTCCAGCTGATTGTTGCTGCCATTGCAATAATAACGAAGCCGCCTGTCGCAAGGGAGTCGACAAAAGTTAGCACTCCAGCCCCTGCCGTCTGCTGGATAGCCTGCAGGTCATTGGTCGCATGCGCCATCAAATCCCCTACCCGCTTTTTCTGATAAAAGGCCTGCGACATACTGGTAAAATGCTTGTAAAGCCTGTTGCGCAGAAGTTTGGACAGCTTAACGGCTGAACCGAAAATCATAATGCGCCAATAATAGCGGAGCACATACATCATGAGGGCAACCACAATCAGAATTACAACCCACATAATTAATGCTTGCGCAGTCAGCTTGCCATTTTTAATCAAGTCGACAACAATCCCCACTACCTTTGGAGGGACCAGCTGAAGCATTGCCACAAAAAGCAGCAGGATAATCCCGTTTATATAAGCCTTTTTCTCCTGTTTAAAAAACCACATTAAATCAAAAAAAACCTTCATACCCCATTCATCCTCCGAAATCCATCATAGCTTAAATAGTTTATCAAATATTAAGAAAATAAGGAAGATTTTTCCCGCAACAAAAAAAAGCACCCGGATGGATGCTTTATTGCCCTAATGCTTCTATTCGATTTATCAGGCTTGTTGCTTTATTAATTGTTGAGAACAGCTCTGAATTTTCCAGCTGATCCAGCGCAAGGTTGCCATTTTCCATAATTTTATTGATCTCTGCCAAAAGCGTTTCATTCTGGGTCACAAGCTCCTGATGAACATCTTCTGCAAGCTTCGGTATATCCTGAATGGCGATAAATTCTTCAACTTCCTGCTTTAGAGTCATCAACCTGTCTTCAAGTTCCTGCTTTGCTGCCGGGTCTGCTGCCGCTTCCTGAATCAGCTGCGGGGCCTCTTCGGCAAAGTTGCTTAATGTATTAATATGCTCAGTCGCCTCATTAACATAGCCAATGGAGTTATTAACTTCTCCCAGAACGGAACAGCCGCTTAATAACATGGAAATGGTAAGGAGCCCTATTAAGATTACTTTCTTCAAAATTGCTCGTTCCTTTCATGATTTGTCATAGTATTATATACGGTCTGCTTGAAAGGAAGGTTTCATTTATAAATAAAAAAACCACCTTCCTGTTAGTATAACAGAAAAATGGCTTCCAATGGGCCGCTTGTCCCTGATTACTTGCCAGTCTGCTTGTTCATGGCATTCATCATTTGGTTGATCTTCTTTTGAGATGGCTTCATGCCCATTTGCATCATCATCATTTTAAGCATTTGTTCATTAATTGGCGGATTTTTCTCAAGGTAGCTCATCATATATTTTCGAGCAATGAAAAATCCTAGTGCTACACCGGCAAGAAGCGCCAGTACACCAACTAGAATGTACATACCCATACTAACTTCCTCCTTCATGTTGTCTATCATACAGTGTACTAGACCAAAGGTTATTATACAATATTTGCTTCAGTTTTTCTCTTATTTTAGACGAATTTTCTTTCTTTAATCGGTTTTAGCCACCCATAGCGCTTATGCTGGAGGTCAACAGCCAAAAAGGAAGACTCGCTTTTTCGCAGCACCTCGAAAAAAACTGTCTCAGCCTCATAGCTGCCCGCCGCTTCTAATACCAGGCTTCGTTCAAATACTTCAAGCTTCGCCCTGCTTCTTTTGCTCATCTCTATATAGTATGCACTTTTTTCTATGATAAAGTCCTTTTTTCTCTGCAGCTGCTGATGGATATATTGATGCACTTTCAAACCCGGGATTGGCTTAGTCACAAAATCAATTTGCTTCGATAGAATCGACTTCATTTCACCTGACGAACGCTCATACTCTTCAAACAACTGAAAAAACATCCGCTCTCTGCCAAAATAATGGGACGCAAATTCATCTTCTATTAAATACAATTGATAAGCTCTCATCTGGCCCCTCCTTCCGGGACAATCCATTTCTTTCAATTATAAGTAAACGCTTTTAAAGAATGTGTCTGAAGATGTTAAAAACTATCACTAATTTTGTCGAAAGCGAAGAGTTCAGTGGATTATGAGGATTCATGGTGGTTGAAATCTGCCGATTTGCTCTTTACAAAAATCTATTCACTATGGCATATTCCCAGATTTGACTGCTTGTAATCTTGATTTTAATGACGGCTTGAATATTCACTGTTTAGCTGCGGCTTTTTCTCTTTCTGGTGGCTTCTGAGCCTATATGGCGGCTAATTCTTGTTTCTCTCTTCATGCCTACTCATCAAATCCAATCAAAAAAAGGAGAGCCTATCAGCTCTCCCTTCACTGTTATTATTATCCCTGCAGCAATGCTTTCACGCGTGCTACAACGTTATCTACTGTAAATCCGTATTCTTCCATAATTCTTTCTCCTGGTGCAGACGCGCCGAACGTATCGATGGCAAGAACATCGCCTTCGTCTCCAGCATAACGATGCCAGCCAAGTGAAGATCCCATTTCAATGGCAAGACGTTTCTTGACTGTCTTAGGAATTACGCTTTCTTTGTACTCTTTTGATTGAGCTTCAAAACGATCCCAGGCAGGCATACTTATTACAGATGCATGGATGCCTTCGCCTTCAAGCACTTTTTGAGCTTCAACTGCGAGGCTGACTTCAGATCCTGCAGCAAGCAATAATACATCCGCATTGCTGTTAGAAGCTGGTGATACAACGTATCCGCCTTTTTGAACACCTTCGTATGCCGCTGAATCCGTCCCTTTTAATGTAGGCAGGTTTTGACGAGTCAATACTAATGCAGTTGGCTTATTTGTTGATTCAATTGCTGTTTTCCAGGCTGCTGCTGTTTCATTGCCATCAGCAGGACGGACAACAGAAAGGTTTGGCATTGCACGCAATGCGGCAAGCTGTTCTACAGGCTCATGCGTAGGGCCGTCTTCACCGACAGCGATACTGTCATGGGTAAATACATATGTTACAGGCAGGTTCATAAGAGCAGCCAGACGAATTGCCGGGCGAAGGTAATCAGAGAACACGAAGAATGTTCCGCCGAATACCTTTAATCCGCCGTGAAGCGCCATTCCATTTAAGGCAGCTCCCATAGCAAATTCACGTACTCCGAACCAGATGTTGCGGCCATCAAATGATTCAGCCGTAAAGTCACCAGTTCCTTTAATCATTGTTTTATTTGATCCTGCAAGGTCAGCAGATCCGCCGAAGAAAGAAGGCAGGTTCTGAGCGATAGCATTTAGCACTTCTCCGGAAGAAGCGCGGCTGGCAAGGCTCTTACCTTCTTCATAAACAGGGATGTCTTTATCCCAGCCTTCAGTAAGCTCACCATTAATTGCCTGCTCCAGCTGTTTTCCTAACTCAGGATGTGATTCTTTGTATTGAGCAAAAAGGTCTTCCCATTCCTGCTGCTTTTTCGCACCGTTTTCAACAACTTGCATATTAAAGTGATCATATACTTCCTGTGGAACATGGAAGTCTTCTTCAAATGTCCATTTGTAAGCTTCTTTAGTTAATTTCAATTCATCAGCACCAAGAGGAGCGCCGTGAACATCAGATTTTCCTGATTTGTTTGGAGAACCGTAGCCAATGACTGTTTTTACTTCAATCATTGTCGGACGGTTTTCGTCCTGCTTTGCTTCTTCAATAGCTTTTGCTATTTCGTGGAGGTCATTTCCGTCTTCTACGCGGATATACTGCCATCCGTATGATTTAAAGCGCTGTTCAACACTTTCAGAGAAAGATTTATCAAGGTCTCCATCAAGTGAGATATCATTGGAATCATAAAGAACAACCAGCCTGCCAAGCTTCAAGTGTCCAGCAAGGGAAGCAGCTTCAGCCGAAACGCCTTCCATAAGATCTCCGTCACCGCAAATGCTGTATGTATAATGATCAACAACATTGAAGTTGTCTTTATTGTATGTAGCAGCAAGGTGGCGTTCAGCCATTGCCATACCGACAGCCATAGCAATACCTTGTCCTAATGGGCCTGTAGTTGCGTCAACACCAGGAGTATGGCCGTATTCAGGGTGACCGGGAGTCTTGCTTCCCCACTGTCTGAACTCTTTAATATCATCCATGGATACATCATAGCCGGAAAGATGAAGAAGGCTGTATAAAAGCATAGAGCCATGTCCTGCAGAAAGGACAAAACGATCACGGTTGAACCAGTCCGGATTTTTTGGATTGTGGTTCATAAAGCGCGTCCAAAGAGTATAAGCCATTGGAGCAGCTCCCATTGGCATGCCCGGATGGCCGGAATTTGCCTTTTCAATGGCGTCAATTGATAAAGTACGAATGGAACTGATGGATAGTTCATCTGTGTGATTAAACATTCAATACATCCTTTCGAGTAGAAATTCTTCACTCTTATAATATTATCGGGTGTCCCTTATTTTCACAACCAATAGGGTTAGGTAAAGGACAAAAAGCCGGTTTGTTACTATATTGACACAAAAACACCCGGCATATGTAAAAAAAGCGGAGACAGGCAGTAATACCATCTCCTCTATTAAAAGAAGGAATACAGCACAGTGTATCCCTTGCAATTATATTATTAGTGAAGGCGATTTTTATTTTGGAATTCCTTCAGCTTTTTCGGTGTTACATCATTCCCTTTCGGATCAACGATTGTAACGCCTTTCAGCGTGTTTAACATGCCTGAGCGGAAAGTCTCCAAATACTCTTTGCGCAGCGAGGTCTGTTCTTTCGCTTCTGCTTCAGTCAGTCCGGATTCCTTGGCCTTCTTTGCCAATTCATTAATTCGGGCAAGTTTTTGTTTAGGCAGCATTTATTAAAACTCCTTTATATCAAAAGTTTACCTTTGAATAATCTGATGGAAGTTTTTATTATACAGCAGCTTCAGTTATGGAACAATACTGAAACTCAAATGCCATCATACTAAAAATGAGCACTTTTGACAAGAAAAGTGCTCTACTCTGAAAGTGAATCAATATATTCTTTATACCTTCTGTGGACAGTTGCTTTGGAAATATTATAGCCGAATCCCCTTAATGTCGCAGCAATCTCGGCAAATGTTAACTCGTTTTTCCTCAGCCGGATAATTTCCTCTATCGGCACCTCTATTCTTTCCCTGCCGCCACTTGCTCCCTGATTACTTAGGTTTTTCTCGGGCCTGTACCCTTTATCAACAGCCCGCTGCATGCCGCGTCTAATTTTGATGTTATGCAGCTTTCTCTGATACTCCTCTACCATTCCTACTATGCTCAGGACCATCGAATCTGATTCTGAAAGCTCCAGTTTGCCATTATTCGAGATGCTGTATAACTGGACTTCTTCTTTTAAAATACAATGGAGGATCGCAATTTTGGCATTCCCCCTCCCCAGCCTGGTTTCATCCTGGATGAGGACCACCTTTATCTCCTTGTTTTTAATTAAGTCTAAAAGCTCCAATATACCGTCCCTTTCAAGATCGTATCCGCTTGCCTGTTCGCGGATGACCTTGACTACTTCAAAGCCATTTTTTCCCGCCAGGTTCAAAAGCTCTTCTTCCTGCCTAGAAAGGGACGTTTCCTGAGTTTCCTTTGTTGTACTAACTCTGCAGTAAATAATTGCTTTCATAACTTCTCCTTATTCGTTAAGGTCTGAGCTGGCAAGCTCTTTATATGGCTGGTCATCCAGAGCTTTTACTGGAATGACAATTTCATCACCCGGAAAAATCCTTCCTGCCGCTATCCCATTATTTTGTTCAACCCAATTAATAAATTGATCTGTTGACATTGAATGCTCGGCAGAAAAATTTTCAGCAATCTTCCATAATGAATCCCCTTCTGCAACAGTGACTTTCACAAACTTTTCCGTATCAGGTGCTTCTATCTGTATGAGCATTATAAGCGATGCCGCCAAGCTCAAAACGAAGAGAATAATAGCATAAGAATATGATTTCCACAATTTGTTCAGCATAATTAACCACCCTCAAGAGAATATATGTTCGCATTTGATGTTTTTATTATAGACCGAACGTTTGTTTTGTGTCAATAAAAATTCGAACTTATGTTTGTATCATATGGTAATTGATGCTATAATTGAGACAACAAAAACACATACGAGGTGCGTAAAGATGGTGAAACTATCAAAAAGGCAGCAAGATATATTGGAGTTTATTAAAGAAGAAGTTAAGTTGAGAGGATATCCTCCTTCTGTAAGGGAAATTGGGGAAGCAGTCGGCCTGGCTTCAAGCTCAACTGTTCACGGTCATCTCGCCAGGCTTGAAAGCAAAGGGCTGATCCGCAGAGACCCTACTAAACCGCGCGCCATTGAGATTTTAGATATGGACGAAGCTTCAAATATCCCCAAGATCAGTGCAGTCAATGTTCCGATCGTTGGTAAAGTAACCGCAGGGCAGCCGATAACGGCAATTGAAAATGTTGAAGAATATTTTCCGCTTCCGGAAAGAATGGCACCTGCTGACGAGCATGTATTCATGCTTGAAATCATGGGAGAAAGTATGATTGAAGCAGGGATCCTTGATGGAGACTATGTAATCGTAAAACAGCAGAGCACTGCCAATAATGGAGATATCGTAGTTGCCATGACAGAGGAAGACGAAGCAACTGTTAAGAGATTCTTTAAAGAAAAAGACTTTATTCGTCTACAGCCAGAAAACTCCACAATGGAACCGATTATTCTCCGCAATGTTTCTATTCTTGGGAAAGTGATAGGCGTATACCGTCATATGCATTGATAGATTGTTAAAAAGCAGGCACCTCAGCCTGCTTTTTGTTTTTTTCCAATTTCAAGAAGGATATCAGTTCCTATTACCTGGTACTATCAGCAAAACGGTACGAAAGTAACTGATACTTTTCTTTTAGCATAAGGTTACAGTCATGTATGACTAATTTATCATTCAGAAAATTCGGTATTTTTATGCATATTATTTTATATTCATTTTCTATATAATGGTAATACACCGAGAATCAACCTAAGGTCGCTTTTCAAAAAATCTCGACTTTAGGAGTGTGAAGAAAAAATGTTTTTGAACATTACCTTCGCTTTGTTGATTGGTGGGCTGGTTGGTGTCGTTGGACATATTCGGAAAGAAGGCAAAATGGTTAAACCCAGAAGGACAAAAAAATTCATCTATCTGGGGGTCTTTGAAGAGGTAATCATGGGGGCTTTAGCGGCTGTTTTTTTGGTCGTTTCTTCAGATCCTGACTCTGCCTTAAAGGTAGTTCTCCTGGCAGTGATTGCAGGATTTGGAGGAGATGCACTGCTGACATGTCTCGATTTCTTAAAAATAAGACATAAAGAATAGAGAGATGCAGACGATATTTCTAGAAAAACCTCGTTCATCGCTGAGCGGGGTTTTTTATGTGCTCACTTGCGGAATCTTAAGTTCCCTAACTTTCAAAGTCATTTTTGTATGGATAACAATATGAAAAAAGCTTAGACTCTTCATTCAAAAAAGTCACGTTTTCTTGAATGAAGAGCACAGCAAGCTCGGTCAACTGTAAGGTACTCAATAATGTTGAAGGCTATTTATCTGGCCATTGTCGATTCTCTTACTAACAAACTTGGTTCTAGCTGAATTTTCTTTCTCTCAGATAATGGAACTTTCCCTTCAATCTTATCAATTAATATTTCACATGCCTTTCTCCCCATTTCAATAATGGGAGTAGAAATCGTGGTAAGCGGCGGATCTATTATGGACCCTAAGTAAACACCTTCATAGCCGCTTATGGAAATATCATGCGGGATAGAAAGACCTAATTTTTTGACAATCACATAGACAAAGGATGCCGTAATATCATTACAGACAAATAATGCTGTCGGACGATTGGTTTGTTTTAAGCACTCTAATAGCTGCGGATTCTCAGCCATAACTGTTTTGGAATCCGTATGATTATAGTTCGCTAAATTAAAAGGAACGAATAAATGCTCTTCAATAGGCAATCCATTTTCTTTTAAAGCATTTTTATAACCTTGCATTCTATTCACAACTTCTGAGGACGACTCTAAATGCTTATCGAATACAAATGCAATTTTCTTATGCCCCAGTTCAATTAAGTGCTTGGTCATTTTATAGCCGCCGGCAAGGTCATCACAAACCACATGATCAGCCTCTAATTCCTTGAAATACTTTGTATATAATACAAATGGAATGTTTGATTTTTGCAGGCGTTTATACGTCTCCACTTCATTGCAATGAAAAGCAAGAAATCCATCTACCATCATATGCCTGTATTTTTCAATAAGAGACTTCTCTACCTTGCTATCACATTCTGCAGGGCCAATGGAGATTGTATAGCCCCTTTCCATTGCATAGGGAATCGCCCCTTTAAGAAACTGATTTTGGTAATCATCATGTAAATAACCGCCTATTAGAAGGCCGATAATATGTGAACGGCCGCTATTTAGCCCCTGAGCCATACGATTGGGTATATATCCCAATTCAGCAGCTATATCTTTAATTTTATTAGCCGTGCTGGCACTGATCGATTTATCACCTCTAAGGGCTAAGGAAACGGTCATTTTTGACACACCAGCAATTTTTGCAATATCTTCTAATTTTACACGCTTCTTGATGGAACTCCCCTCCGACCATTGATGCCATTTAAGAATAATTGTATTATATCTAGCAATGCTTGACAATTTTATTTGAAGTTAATACCACTTATGTTTTTTAAAAATTCAGAATTTAATTGAGCATAACATATATTTATGGTAAACTAAAATTGTTACTTTACCGTTAAAGTAATCGTTATTTATTTTTTGTTAATCTACTTTACCGGTAAAACCAACGCAGTCATATAAAAAAAGGAGTGGATTGGTTGAAAACTAAATTGAAAGGCGCATCTATAATACTTACTAGTGCAGTTCTATTAGGTACTTCTTTCCTCAATTTTTCTCCGCTGGGTGCCATTGCGAAAGATGAAGGGAAAGTCGGGCAAAGCTACGGAAAAGTGAATCAAAATAATGTTAAATCTGTTCCAAATGCAAAGAAAAAAGATCAAAAGGATACCATTGTAACACCTGAAGAGAGTACTTTTTTTTCAACCGTATCCATCGAAGAGAACTCTTCTTATAACACTCCGAGTGATGGGGATTTATGGCCGGCCGCCTGGTCGGATGACGATATGCTGTATACAGCCAATGGTGATGGAAAGGGATTTGACCTAAATGCTCCATGGTCAGATATTGTGGTGAACCAAATTACAGCAGGACACCCTTCAACCAAAAATATTACCGGCAAAAGACTTTCAAGCGGCGATCAGGTAGGAACTGTCTGGAATGACCCATATGAATACAATCGCAAGCCGACAGGCATGATTTCTGTAGATGGAAATTTATATCTTGCTGTTCAGGATCTGAACAAGGGCGGAGGCTGGCGGGCATTCAATGATGCACCTTCTGCAACAATCCTAAAATCGGCTGATAAGGGAAAAACATGGACTTGGGATAAAGAAAAACCAATGTTTGATGACTATGTTTTCACTACCATCATGTTTTTGGACTATGGAAAAGATAGCGAGAACAATTCGGATGGGTATGTTTATGCGTACGGATTAGATTATAATTGGCGAGATTCATTCATTGACACTGTTGAAGATCCCACCAATCTTTACCTTGCCAGGGTTCCTAAAACAAAAATTCAGGATCGCTCCGCCTGGGAATTTTATGCAGGGGATTTAAACGGAAATCCTAAATGGAAAAAAAATATTAAGCAGAGAAAGCCAGTGCTGCAGGACGAAAGAAGAGTATACAGTAACACCCTTCATGCAACCAACCCTGACAATTCCACCGTTCTATCACAGGGAAGTGTTGTATATAACAAACCATTAAACCGATACATTTATACTTCATGGACAGAATTCACTTTTGAATTCTATGAATCTCCTACCCCTTATGGACCATGGAAGAAATTTTTATCAAAAGACTTTGGTGTCTATCCTTGGTTTAATCATCACCACGGAGGATATGGGGTTGTAATGCCGTCAAAATATATCAGTGATGATGGTACAGAAATGTGGCTGAATTCCAATACCTTTATGGGAGGAGTACAAAAATACAGTTTATCCTTTAGAAAACTTAAAGCTACTCCTTATAAAGCAACTGAACCAGCAAATGAAAGCAGCGATAATAACTTAGCACTTCCGGCTAACTCCAGCAATGTTACACCTGTCTCCAAATACAGTGCACATAATTCGAATCTAAGGTATTTAAATGACGGCAATAAAAATCAATCAGAAGACGATTGGAACGGGGAAAGAAAACAGGAAGACTGGTGGGGCTATACATGGTCACAAGCCTATAACATGAACAAAGTTGTATATACTACAGGTAATATGTTTAATGATGGCGGGTGGTTTAATGATATTAAAGTTCAGGTACGCCAAAATTTCAAATGGGTAGATGTCAACAACCTGCAAGGTGCACCTGCTTACCCAAACAGCAAAGATGCCGGCAAAAACCAAACCTACACCTTTACCTTTGATAAAACTTGGGGAGATGGTGTACGAATTATAGGTGCTCCAGGAGGCACAGCAGCCTTTACATCGATTGGAGAGTTAGAAGTATACTATAAATAATGGATCACGAGATTCCCGCCAATAAAAATGCTGGCGGGAATCTTCTTAATCCACTCACAGATACATGCAATGACATAAAAAATGATTCTCTAAATAATCCTCAATCGTTATTTTCGGGATCATTTAAAGAATCTATTGTCAGTTATTAATAATCAAAGCACGTTTTTAAGTCTTCCGGCTTTTGCGGGAGCGTGTCTGGTAATGGCAAACGCTCTTTGACTGGCAGAATTGGCTGAACAGCCTGATGCGGCTCCGTTTGGTACCAATATGCCGTACTGGAGTAATCATCGCTGCGGTTATTATTATGGCCGTGCTCGATCGTTACTTTAATCGATTTGTCGAACATAACGGGGTCCTGGATATGATAACGGTACGCCGAAACTTTCCCAGACCAGTTCGGGCCGCCGCCAAGAATGATGCCATGGTATGGCGCACAGACCTCCTGCTGTGGACACCAGGCTGTATTAAAGTAGTCTTCCATTCCTGTTCCGTGCAGGGACGGAGGCCATGGTTCTCCATCGATAAAAATCATATCGTCCCCCTCGCCATACCAGTTCCATTCATGTGTAAAGCGAAGGTTATGGATATTTAAGTTACATCCGACATAATGGCCTTTCCCTACGGCATCCAAAATCACATAGTTTCCGTCCCCGGTCGTATTCTTGCCCCCAAAGCTGTATAAGGCGTTGGAAATGCTGTCATCAATCCCATCGGTTAACTCCCTTTTCCATAGGGCATGGAAACGGAGCGGACTATCAATCTCTTTATCATATTGCTCATAATCTACATAATAATAGAATTTAATCGGATCATTGGCATTGCTTTCGATTTCAATTTTTGCTTTTTTTCCAAAAGGCATCGGGAAAAAGCAATTCAGGGCTCTTCCATCTTCCGGACTCATTTGCAGAGGTTCAGAAGAATAGTTCTTTGTAATACCATGCCCCATCCCGAAAAAATCACCGATTGGTGCTTGTACACTCGGATTTTCTTCTCCATCCCAATACATTCTGATCACTACTTTGCGATGAAGATATTCCTCAATAGAATCATCCAAAGGAGCCATGGTCATCCAAATATGGGTAATGCATCCTGATCCTTCAAGTTCGCAAATCGTTTGAACATCTCCTGGAAAAATCCGAATAAAATCTCTGTTGCCACCCGTTGTATCATAGCTTGATGCCCGTTTCCTTTTACTGTCTCTTACTCTATATAGATCTCTTAAAGATGAGCCTAAGAATGTCATACTTATACCCCTTTTCACTATTCATTGTTAGTACTTTTTATGAGATGGACTTATAGTTTTCCGCCGGACATTTTAATCCCGTCAACCAAATATCTTTGCATTGAAAAGAATACTATAAAGGTTGGTATTGCACACAATAAGGCAGCAGCCAGTACAATACTCCAGGATGTTTCGTAACCGCCTCCGACTATATTAGCTAAAGCAACCTGTACTACCCACAGCTCTTCCTTTTGATTAATAATCAGCGGCCATAAGTAATTGTTCCAGTTTGCTGTAAAGAATCCTATTGTCAGCGGAATCATCATTGGTTTTGATAGTGGAAGGACTATCCTGAAGAATGTCCCCGCAATAGATAACCCCTCCATATAGGCAGCTTCTTCTAATTCTTTTGGAAAATCACGATAAAATTGTTTAAATAAGAATATTCCATATGCATTAAAAATCATCGGTACAATTAATCCTAGATAAGAATTTGCCATACCTAAATTCTTTGTCACCATATAAAGCGGAATCATAATGACGGTAAACGGAACCATTAAGGTACTAATCATCCATCCAAATACAAGGTTTTTACCTGGAAAGTTCAATCGTGATAGCGCATAACCGCTCATTGAATGAAAAAGCAAGGCAATGATAGTAACAGCTGTTGAGACAATTAATGAGTTCCAGATGGCCCTTAGAATATTTGTTTCCAGAACAGCTTTAAAATTGTCCATAGTAAAAGCGAATATGTTGATATTTGGTTTAAAAACATCTTGTGGCGCTTTAAACGAACTAATAACCAGGAGGAAAATTGGCAATACGATTAAGATACCGCACGCAATTATAAAGATCGTTACAAGCCATTTATTTTTTCCCATGACCATTTGCACCTCCTAATCTTTATCGGTATAGACCCTTAACTGAGCAAGTGAAAGCACGAAAATAATTAAGAACAATACAACAGCCAATGCAGAAGCGTAACCCATATTTAAAAATTCAAAGGCTTGCTTATAAATATATAGCACACTAACCATCGTTGAATTTGCCGGCCCTCCCTTTGTCATAACCATGATTTGGTCAAATACCTGAAAGGATCCAATTGTTGTAACTATAAGTATAAATATCGTGGTAGGTTTCAATAATGGCAGCGTAATGCTCTTAAATGCCTTCCATCCCGTAGCTCCATCAATCTGGGCAGCCTCATAGTAATCATTTGGAATCTCCTTAATTGATGCAAGGAAAATCATCATATTATATCCGAGATTTATCCACAGGATTACCACGATAACGGACACCATTGCTTGGCTTGTTGATCCCAAAAATTGCTGATTTGGAATCCCTAAAAGATCAAGAAGCTGGTTAATGAATCCACTGCGAGGATCATATAAGAACATCCAGATAACAGCAGATATGACAGATGTGATCGCGAATGGAAGTAAAAACATTGTCCTTGCCAATCCTTCATATTTTCGCTTAATAGTATTCATCATGACTGCGAAAAACAGTGATAAGCCAACCAATAACGGAACATAAATTATGGTAAAAATAAGAGTCCTGTAAACAGACTTCCACCAATCTTTGTCCGAAGCTAACTTTTCGTAATTTTCAAATCCTATAAACACCTTTGGACTTAGCGCATTCCACTCATGCAGACTTACATAAAATGCATATACCATTGGCACAAAAATAAATACAGTCAGCCCTAGAAGATTGGGCAATAAAAAACCATATGCTGTTAATGCTTCTTTTCTCCTGTTTGTTAAGCCTTTCAATTTCATGTTCATGCCTCCTCGGCAAAATCGAGGTTTAGGATAAGAAGTCCGGAAAGCTTTATGAAAGCCCTCCGAACTTCCCATTATTATTTTTTCAGTGCTTCTTCAATTTTCTTGTCTGCCTCTTTAGCCGCATCCTTGCCTTTTGCATTTCCAAACATGACCTTCTGCATGGCTTCTCCCACTGCATCTACTACTTCAGGTCCATAACGGGGTTCTGGAATAGCAGAATCATAGATTTCTTCTGTAAAAACTTTACGCAACCCCTTATTATAAATTTGCTGTCCCTCTTCAACTACGGATTGACGAGGTGGATATGCAAATTTAATTTCAGTTGCCCATTTTAACGGACGGGACTTATCTTCAGCAAAACACCACATAATAAATTTAGCCGCTTCATCTACATTCTCACTTTTTGAATTTACGGCCATTTTCCAGCCACCTGCAGCCGTTGCCGGTTTTCCGCCTTCTGGAGTTGGAATTGGCGCAAGACCGAATTCTATATCTTTATACTCCTTTTCCAATACAGGAACCGCCCATGTGCCAGCAATAGTCATAGCTGCTGAACCTGTCCCTATATTAGCAGCATCCCATGGACCATATTGTAATTTGGACGGTGCAGAACCATCTTGGAAGAAAGATCCCCAATAGTCCAATGCTTTTGCTGTTTCAGGTGAATTAAAAGTAGATTTTATTCCCTCTTCATTTAAAACATTACCGCCCTGCTGCCATAAAAAAGGATACCAAATGAAGTTAAGGTAAGGACCTTTATCTGTTGGCAGTACAAGGCCAGCAACTTTATCGGTTGTTAACTTTTTAGCTGCAGCTTGTAATTCATCCCACGTTTTCGGTACTTGTACACCTGCATCTGCCAGCATTTTTTTATTGTAATAGAGTCCAAGTAATTCTAGTTCATATGGCAATGCAAGTACTTTATTGTCATAGGTTACTGCATCAATGGCAGCTGGAAGGAAATCTTCCTTTGCTCCATCCGGAAAATATGGATTTAAATCAGCCATAATTCCTGATTGTGCATACTTCGTAAAGTCTCCAGGGCTTACCATGAAAATGTCTGGCCCCTCTTCGTTTGCAAACGCTACAGGTAACTTTGTTGTTGTATAATCACTCTGGTTAAAGGCAGTGTACTTAATTTTTACTTTTTCTTTATGTGAGTCATTGTACTCTTTAACTAGATCTTCAAAAAATTTCTTTTCAGCCTCTGTGTGAAAATCCCAAAATTCCAGTGTTACCGCACCATCGGATTTTCCATCTCCGGAAGAAGGTTGTGTACTGCATCCTGCTTGAAAAACTAGTAATAACACAAGACTGAAAATCAATAACGGCTTCCAGAATTTCATATAATTGGCCCCCTCTGTACTAGTATTTTAACAGATATTTTGAAAACGATTACACATGATTTTTTTATGTAAAGACCTCCCCCTTTCCATAGAATTGCTTAAACACTTTCTGCTAAATTAATTGACTTTATGAATCACTGATTACCATTTTGATGGATCAGAAAATTCTCGACCTCAGCTTTATTTGGCAGAGATGGGATGGCACCTTCTCTTGTTACAGCTAATGCACCGACAGCATTGGCGAATTCAACCGCCTCCTGCAATGGTTTCTTATTGACAATCCCTACTGCAAGCGCACCATTAAATGCATCTCCTGCCGCAACCGTATCTACGGGCTGAACTTTATAGCTGGGAATA
The DNA here is from genome assembly GCF_059758675.1 of Cytobacillus sp. GQ23. Classification (NCBI taxonomy): domain Bacteria; kingdom Bacillati; phylum Bacillota; class Bacilli; order Caryophanales; family Bacillaceae; genus Cytobacillus; species Cytobacillus sp. GQ23. The sequence continues at coordinate 38,550 of NZ_JCAXER010000007.1, read as the reverse complement.
TGAATAATGTCATTTTTATTGACAATTAACGACCCTTTTTCTGCAAGTGTAATCACTACGTTTTGAACACCCTTATCCAAAAGAACCTTCCCGGCAATCTCTGCATCTTCCAAAGTCAAGATCTTAATGCCGGTAAGAATTTCAACCTCTGTTTCATTCGGAGTCAAATAAGTTACTTTTTCAAGTAATCTCTCGCTTAGTTTTTGGGCCGGGGCTGGATTGAGAATAACAGGCACTTGCACCCCAGAGGCATAAGCAACAGCTTGCTCAATCATGCTGAGGTCCATTTCAAGCTGGACTATTAATAGCTCAGCATTTTGAATAAGTCCTTTTATACGATTCAATTCTTGTAAGTCATAATGTAAATTTGCTCCTGGAACGACAACAATTCGATTGTTTCCGCTTTCCTCCAGGGTTATGGAACCGACTCCTGTAGGATATTTAGAATCACATAAGATGTTTTCCGTATTAATTCCTTCATTTTTTAAAGTTACAATAAATTCATCACCAAATGGATCTGATCCCACTTTCCCGGCCATGGTAACATCCGCTCCAAGTCTTGCTGCTGCGACAGCTTGATTGGCTCCTTTTCCACCTGGAAATTTCGAAAAGTTTGAACCAATTACAGTTTCACCATTTTGCGGAAAACGGCCGGTCCTTACGACTAAATCCATCATAAAACTTCCAATCACTAAAATCCCCATACAATCTACATCCTTTAAGGTTATTTATTCGATAATTTCTTCCCTAAGCTGCCGCCAGGATGGTACAAATGAAAATCTTCCTTTTTAAAGCTTTTAGACATTGATAATGCTACAGCTAGTGCATCACCAATCACTAATGTAATAGTAGAGCTTGTAGTCGGAGCTAATCCAAGATGATCAGCTTCGCCTGCGTATTGGTAGGTTAGGGAAACATCACAGAATTGTGCAAGTGATGATCCAGGCTTGGATGTAATCGCAATTGTTCTGCAGCCAATCTTCATTAATGAAGGAATAAGACTAATTACTTCAGAAGTTTCACCGCTATTAGAAATTAAAATGACAACATCTTTTTGCTGAATCATTCCTAAGTCACCGTGGAGCCCTTCTGTACTATGCACAAAGAATGCCGGTGTTCCGGTACTAGCCAGTGAAGCAGCAATCTTTTTGCCGATATGGCCGGATTTGCCCACCCCGCTGACAATCACCTTTCCTTCACAGCTGCTAAGTAAATTTATTGCCTCTTCAAAATTCAGACCTATTTGATCAGATAATGCTGAAATAGATGAAGCCTCTGTTTCTATAACCCTTTTAATTTGCTCCAATATATTCATAAACTAACCCCTTTCCCTTGAAGCTATTTTCTAAAAACACTTGCATTACAATATGTAAACGTTTACACATTGCTAAAAAATTAATTTTTCATCTGGAAATTAGGTGTAATCGTTTACACATTTAACAAATAAAAATTACCTCAGCTAATCAATAAGACCATCTGTAATCATCAAAAATTACTTTACCGGTAAAACATTAATGTAAAAAAATATACAGAACTGTGTAATCGTTTACATAGAGTTTATAAAAAAAATCAAATAAATGCAATACTATTTTTATAATTTTTTGAATTTTTCATGATGACTGGAAGCGAAAAATTCGCTTCCTTTTTAGACAGGGCTGTTTAGAGCTGGGGTGATCGTCTCAAAAATTGGGGCTTCAACATTGTTGAGCAATCTTTTCAGCAATATTTCTCCCGTTCGTAGCCCCATTTCATATGGTGATTGTTTGATGCTAATAATCTTGGGTATTTTGATTAATTGATCTGCTTCATTTTCACCATACGATGCGATAATCAGATTTTTATAATTGGACATCCCATTTTGAGATAGCCTGAGCAGAATCCCAAAAGTCATCGTATTATTAAATGAAAGGATGGAAGTGGGTACTTCTGGCAAATTCAAAAAATAATCCGCAGCCTTGAATCCCCCCTCTTTGGTAAAATCTCCATTAAAAGTATATGCTGAATTTAAATCAATCCCATTTTCCTTCAAAGCCATTTTACATCCTTCAAAACGTTCCCAGCCTGTACTAACGGTTAAGGAACCATTTACGACTCCAATTCGAGTGTGTCCATGCTTAATTATATATCTGGTTAACTCATATGCCCCCTGAATGTTATCTTCAACCACATAATCTAAGCCTAATGTTTCGTTATTTATTTTTCTATCTACCAGGATAATGGGAATCCCCGCACTTTTTATTTTTTTTATATAGTCCTCATTTTCACCAGACGTAGCAAGTACTAGGGCATCCACCCTTTTTTCATATAAAACTTGCAGCATTTCTCTTTCTTTTTTAGGATTTTCATCCGCACTTGCAAAAATTAAATGATAGCCATTTTTATGAACAATGTCCTCAATCCCTCTGGATACTTTCATAAAAAAGGGGTTGGAAATATCAGGAACAATAATGCCAATCGTATTCGTTTGATGTTTCTTTAAGCTCCTTGCAATGGCATTAGGCCGATAATTTAATCTTTTGGCCGTTTCCAGTACTTTTTTCTTAACCTCATCGCTTGCATAACCACTATTATTTAGTACCCTGGATACAGTTGCCGTCGAAATATTTAATTCTTTTGCGATATCCTTGATTGTTGCATTATTCAACCTAACTCACTTCCAATTTATTTTCTAGGAGAATTGCTTTTTGCAAAAAATCTATAAATATATGTAAACTTGTTAAAGAGCATTCTAATGAGCGAGTCCGAATTTAATTTGTTCGATCTTTTCCAAACGAACAGTATGAAGTTGGCCTGTAGAATCTGCCCAGTTGGCCATTTTTTCCCCTAATTCAATTGCATACACCCGATCAATAACAGTCGGATTCCCCCCGATGCATTGTCCTTCTTCAATCATAACAGAACGGAAATCTACGTTTAATTCTGCATATATATGATTCTTTATGTTTTCTTCTTTAATTGTCCCATTAAATAACAAAAGCGCATAGTTATATCCATCTTCATATTTCTCGGCTATGTTCCTTGTAATCCGGTGGAATTCGTTTTTTTTCATCGGCCAAATATTCACATTCAAGCGCTTTTGCTGCAGCTTTTATAAATACTCCAGCTTTTTCTCCAGGAATCTCAATAAGGAATAACCTTTTTTTTGATAATAGTAAGGAACCGGCTGTGTCTTTGACCTTATATATGCTTTTTACTACTTCATTTATAGCAGAATCAAACCCTAACTGATAAAGATTTGATTCCTGGGAATCAAACAGGTTTATGGGAATCAAAAGTACACGGCAAACAGATTTCTTTGTCAGCAACTCGAAATTGAATTCTGCTAACTCCTTTTCATTATAAAATACAAACAAAATATCTAGATTGTTTACCATGCTGGCCCCGTGCCTCTTCCAAGCAGAATTTGAGATTGAACAAAGCCTTTTCGCTTGTTCCTGTCCGTTAAAACTCAGGTGTTCTATATTAGCTTCTTTTTGGGCATCTTCTTGAATTCCGGTTACAACATAATCGTTTTGCCTTTCGAACCTATGAACTACTTGATCAATTGCTACATTAACGATTTGTGGAATCGTCCCTAGCTTTAGTATTCCGATTTTTTTCAAACTAGCTGCCCCCTTTTCTGCTCCCTCGATTTAGCGGGAATTTGATGATGTGTTGGAGAATGATTACCTTTTTCCAAAATTTTACATTTTATATGTAAACGATTACACATTAAATATAAACCTTATATCTGTTAATATCAACAATTACTTCACGTCTTTTTCGTAGGCTTTACTATGTCCGAACATAAGAAAACCCTCGATACCAATGGTATCAAGGGTTGGGGTTGATAGTATTAATACATGCTCAAGTACTGCTCGCGCTCCCATGGATGCACTTGCGTACGGAACATATCCCATTCGATTTCTTTCGCTTCAATGAAGTGTTCGAAAATGTGGTCTCCAAGAGCAGAAACAATTACTTCATCTCTCTTTAGTTCTTCAAGAGCTGCAGCCAATGTAGGCGGCAGATCCTTGATTCCCTCTTCCTCGCGCTCTTCTTTTGTCATCACATAGATATTGCGATCCACTGGAGCTGGAGGAGTCATTTTATTTTTGATACCGTCCAGGCCAGCTTTTAATAATACGGCCATCGCAAGGTATGGGTTCGCTGCTGGGTCAACGCTGCGCACCTCAACACGTGTACTTACTCCGCGGGAAGCAGGAATACGGATGAGAGGTGAACGGTTTTGAGCAGACCAGGCAACATAGCAAGGTGCTTCATAGCCTGGAACCAGACGCTTGTATGAGTTAACGATAGGGTTGGTCACTGCTGTAAATGCAGTTGCATGATTCACAATTCCAGCAATAAAGTGGCGGGCATCATCACTTAGCTGAAGGTCACCGGTTTCATTGAAGAATGCATTTTTGCCATCCTTGAATAGTGAAACATTGCAGTGCATTCCGGATCCGCTGACACCGAATAAAGGCTTCGGCATGAATGTCGCATGTAAACCGTGCTTGCGGGCAATTGTTTTTACAACAAGCTTGAATGTTTGAATTTGGTCACAAGCTGTTAAAGCATCAGCATATTTGAAGTCAATTTCGTGCTGCCCAGGCGCAACTTCATGGTGGGAAGCTTCAATTTCAAAGCCCATTTCTTCCAGCTCAAGTACGATATCACGGCGGCAGTTTTCCCCAAGATCAGTTGGAGCAAGGTCGAAGTATCCGCCATTGTCATTCAATTCAAGAGTTGGTTCTCCTGCTTGGTCAAGCTTAAAAAGGAAGAACTCCGGTTCAGGTCCTAAGTTAAAATCAGTATATCCAAGGTCTTCCATTTCTTTAAGGATGCGTTTTAGGTTGCTTCGCGGATCGCCAAGGAATGGAGTGCCATCCGGATTATAGATATCACAGATTAGACGTGCTACTTTACCTTTTTCCGCAGTCCAAGGGAATACTACCCAAGTATCAAGGTCTGGATATAGATTCATGTCTGATTCTTCAATGCGGACGAATCCTTCAATTGAAGATCCATCAAACATCATTTTGTTATCAAGCGCTTTTTCAAGCTGGCTAATTGGAATTTCCACGTTCTTAATTGTTCCAAGGATATCCGTAAACTGTAAACGGACAAATTTCACATTCTCCTCTTCTGCAATACGTTTAATATCTTCTTTAGTAAACTTGGCCACTGGTAGTTCCTCCCTTAAATTTACATAAGTGATTTATTTTTTGCTCTGTTGGTGCTTGCAAGAGATCCAAGACATTATCAACGAGCTTAAAAACGGAATTTTTAATGGAAAAAGCGGTGCATGTTGCCCTGACGGGATGAAGAACGATTAAAACGTCCTGCCTGCACAATTTCCTTGCGAAGAAGTTTCCGGATTTCTTCATCCGAAAGATCGCGCCTCGCTTTTTCAGATTGCTTATTCATCGTTTCAGTTAGAGCTTGCTGTTCTTTAACGAAAAATAGCTGCTTGATCCCGGCCATATTTACGCCTTGATCTATTAAATCTTTGATTTCCAAAAGGACATCGATGTCATTTAAGGAAAAAAGCCTTCTATTTCCGTCAGTTCTTGCTGGAGAAATCAATTGGTGTTCTTCATAGTAGCGAATCTGCCTGGCAGTCAGGTCAGTCAGCTGCATGACAGTACCAATTGGGAAAAGCGGCATGGAACGTCGAATCTCGCTTCCAGTCAACTATTTCTCCCCCTTTTCAATTACTTCTTGATCTTATTATATGTAATGTAAGAAAATATGTCAATCATATGTTAGGTTTTATGACATGATTTTTTCAAAAAATTTTTGCCTTTCATATTTTCATATAATTCTCAGTTAAGCAAAAGAAAGGGACAACTGACTAAGCAGCTGTCCCTCTTATATTTACCTAATTTATTTGAACTAAACCCTTTTCCAGCAATTGGTTTAGCGCAATGCATACAGCCATTTTTACATGCGAATAAGTAAGACCGCCCTGTACATAGGCTACGTAGGGAGGCCTGATCGGACCGTCTGCAGTCAGCTCAATGCTTGCACCCTGGATAAAAGTGCCGGCTGCCATGATGACATCATCTTCATATCCCGGCATGTATGCAGGGTAGGCTGTTACATGGGAATTAACCGGTGATGCAAACTGAATCGCCTGGCAAAAGGCAACCATTTTTTCTTTATCATCGAATTGGACAGATTGGATTAAATCAGTTCTTTTACGGTCCCATTTTGGATTGGAGTTCATTCCAAGCTTTTCAAGCAGAGCTGCTGTAAAAACCGCCCCTTTCAGTGCCTGGCCGACAACGTGCGGAGCAAGAAAAAAACCCTGATACATTTCCTGAAGGCTATATAGGGACGCACCCGCTTCTGCACCAATTCCCGGGGAAGTCATCCTGTAAGAGCAGGCTTCCACCCATTTTTTCCTTCCGACAATATATCCGCCAGTCTTTGCAATGCCGCCGCCAGGATTCTTAATCAGCGACCCGGCCATCAAATCTGCCCCAACATGGCACGGCTCTCTGTCCTCTACAAACTCCCCATAACAATTGTCAACAAAAATAACCGCATCCGGCTTAATTTCCTTTACAAACTTAATCATTTCTTCAATTTGTTCAATTGTGAAAGATGGTCTTGTTGCGTATCCTTTAGAGCGCTGAATGCCGATCATTTTCGTGCTGGGCTTGATGGCTTTTTCAATTGCAGGATAATTTATGCCCCCATCTTCATTCAGCGGGATGCTATTGTATCCAATCCCGAACTCTTTCAGCGAGCCGTTGCCTGTTCCCCGAATTCCCACGATTTCTTCAAGTGTGTCATACGGCTTGCCTGTTATGTACAGCAATTCATCACCCGGCCGCAATACGCCAAAGAGTGCAATGGAAATGGCATGGGTGCCTGATATAATCTGAGGGCGCACTAATCCGGCCTCACCGCCGAATACTTCTGCATATATGTTTTCCAATGTATCCCTGCCGATGTCATCATAACCGTAGCCGGTTGATGGCATAAAATGAGAATCGCTGACTTTGAAATTTTGAAAGCTCTTCAATACCCGGAATTGGTTCTCATCAATCCGCTCTTCAATGTTCTTAAATACCCCTGAAATTTGCTGCTCCACTTCTTTTACTATCGGCTGCAGCTTTTCTCCTTGTGATAACTGTTGAAACATGTTGTTCTCCTAACTATACAGTATATTTCGTTAAAGGCCCTGAAATTTGATGGTCTTCGAGATAATAACCCTTGCATATATAGAGTTCTTTGTCTTCATTAAAAGTTAATTCCCTCAGGATGGTTTCATTCTTAAGCTGTGACAGCAGTTTTCCTTCTGTCGACGGCACTTCAACATGGTAAGGCTTCATCATCCCCAGGATTATCTGCTCAATTTTCCTTTTCAGCTCATTTCGGTCATTTTCTTCAAAAGCGCTGATCTGAATCGTTTCTGTCCTGGCGGTCGGGACAAAATCAGGATGCCTAAGATCTCTCTTATTATATACCGTCAGCTGCGGTATTTTATCGTTTTCCAAATCTTCTATTAGTTTATTGACTGTCTGCTCATGCTGGTAATAATCCGGATTGGACATATCGACTACATGGAGAAGGAGATCTGCTTCCTTTACTTCTTCCAGGGTGGACCGGAAAGCCGCAATCAATGTAGTCGGCAAATCCTGAATAAATCCGACTGTATCAGTCACAAGTGTAATGAACCCGCTTGGCAAAATCAGCTTGCGGGTCATTGGGTCAAGTGTGGCAAACAGTTGATTCTCTTCATAAGAGTCAGCTTCAGACAACCTGTTGAAAATTGTGGACTTCCCAGCGTTTGTATAGCCGACAAGTGCAATTTGGAATGCTTTGTTTTTCTTTCTCCGTTCACGGTATCTATCCCGGTGCTGCACGATAACGGAAAGCTGGGTCTTAATATCATCAATACGGCGGCGGATATGCCGGCGGTCTGATTCCAGCTTGGTCTCACCCGGTCCCCTTGTTCCAATTCCCCCTCCAAGTCTTGAAAGCTGGATACCCTGACCTGAAAGGCGGGGCAGCAAATACTGCAATTGGGCTAATTCAACCTGCAGTTTCCCTTCTTTAGAGCGCGCCCTCTGAGCAAAAATATCTAATATCAGCTGTGTCCGGTCAATGATCCGTGCATCCAGCTCTGCAGATAGGTTTCTAACCTGGCTTGGTGAAAGCTCATCGTTAAAAATGATAAGATCTGCTTCCATTTCTTCCTGAAGAGCAGCCAGTTCCTCCACTTTTCCTTTTCCTATATATGTAGATGGATGAACCCGGTCCCTTTTTTGCGTAACCATAGCTAAAACTTTACCATTGGCAGTCTCGGTTAAGGATTCCAATTCTTCCATTGAATATTCAAACCGCTGATCATCTTCTTCAGTATGACAGCCGACAAGAATGACTTTTTCATAATCTGGCTTATTTTCCAACCAGCATCCCTCTTTCAAATTCTTATTTTAATTGATCATATCAAAAAACATGGTCAAATACTAATTTTCTCCGCTAGCCAAAGGCTTTGAACCTTTCAATTAAAATGCAAAAAAAGGTTGTAATTCTTCTTTTCCATGTTAAAATCATATTGTTTGGAAAGAATTGACGTTTGTAATTAATTTGGACAAAAATAGATTTAGAGATTTGCATCATGAGGAGAAATGGCATATGACATGGGAAGTTTTAAGTATGATTGGCACTATTGCCTTTGCTGTCAGCGGTGCAATTGTAGCCATGGAAGAAGAATATGACATTCTGGGCGTTTATATACTCGGGATTGTTACTGCTTTTGGCGGCGGGGCCATCCGAAACCTGCTAATAGGCGTTCCTGTCTCCGCCCTTTGGGAACAGGGGTTATTTTTCCAAATTGCCCTTCTATCCATCACAGCAGTAATGCTGTTCCCTAACAACCTGCTCAAACACTGGCAAAAATGGGGCAATTTCACTGACGCAATCGGGTTATCCGCGTTTGCCATCCAAGGAGCCCTTTACGCAACGGAAATGAATCATCCTTTAAGCGCTGTTATTGTAGCAGCTGTATTGACCGGAAGCGGCGGGGGAATAGTCCGCGATCTTCTTGCAAGAAGAAAACCGCTGGTATTGCGATCTGAAATTTATGCTGTCTGGGCAATCCTTTGCGGTTTCGCAGTAGGACTCGACATCGCTTCAGAGCCGTTTGAACTTTATACTTTGTTTATTATCATTACCGCTTTGCGGGTTTTATCTTACACATATAATTGGAAGCTGCCCGTTAAGAGACTGGGGACAAAGGCATCGGCGTAAGCCGGTGCTTTTCATATTGAAGAAGGCTATCTCTTAATTAAAAAGACCTGCTCAATCCTGAGCAGGCCACTTATTATTGCTTTACATTCGCCATAATCGTGTTAGGATCAAAGCCAATGACCCATTTTCCATTCACATAAACTTGAGGCACTCCCATTTGTCCGGTGGTTTCAACCAGTTTTTGTGCCTCCCTCTGGTCATTTTGGACATTAACCTCTTTATACTCCAGCCCCTGCTGATCCAGGAAATTCTTAACCATCGTACAGTACGGACAAGTATTCGTAGTATAAACCGTAATTTCATTCATTTTACATTCCTCCTCCAGTAAAAAACAATGCCAATGTGTCTTGACACTGCCTTTTAATTACAATATCCCCTTAATCGGTTTCTTGAAACACCAAATCATTGCTCCTGATGGTCATTAAATCATGTTTGTCATAGCTATTTTGCAGTAACAGGCGCATGGCCTGTGCCCTGATAGATTTTTCAAGGATGTTTCTGATATAACGCCCGTTCGAAAAGCTGTTTGGGCTTAAATTGTTTTTTACAAAGTGCAAGTGCTCCCTCAGCTTCTTTTCGGATTCGTGACTTAAAGTATACTCCCTTTCCTTTAGCATCCTCTGACCAATTTCCATCAGCTGCTCTATCGAGTAATCAGGGAAGTCAATAACAAGGGGAAAACGGGAATGAAGCCCCGGGTTCAAGGTCAGGAAATGATTCATTTCTCTGGAATAGCCTGCAAGAATCAGTATAAATTCATGCTGCCGATCCTCCATATGCTTGACGAGAGTGTCAATGGCTTCCTTTCCAAAATCTTTCTCTCCCCCTCTGCCTAACGAGTATGCTTCGTCGATAAACAGAATTCCGCCTATCGCTTTTTTAACCAGATCCCTTGTTTTTTGGGCTGTATGTCCAATGTATTCACCGACAAGGTCGGCCCGCTCCGCTTCAATCAAATGTCCTTTTGACAGCACATTCATTTTTTGAAAAAGCTTGCCTATTAAACGGGCAACAGTTGTTTTACCTGTACCGGGATTCCCTTTGAACATCATATGCAATGCTTGCTTTCCAGCTTTGAGGCCGGCCTCTTCCCGCTTCTTATTCACATAAATCCAGGCATAAATCTCCTTGATCATTTTCTTCATTTCTTCCATTCCCACAAGAGCGCCAAGTTCTTCTTCAATTTCTTTGAGAGCTGTATGCTCAGCCGGAATGACTTTTGGAGCCGCTTGGGATTCGGGAAGCTCTTTTGTGTATGTTTTACGCTTTTGTGAATTGAGAACGATGCTGATCTGTCCGTTATTTTTCAAGCGAATCGGCTGGTCCAAAAGCTATCACCTCACATTCTTAGCACAGTATACGCACAGAAGTATTTGTTGTGACAAAAGCCTATATGATCCCCGAGTATACGGTAATTAGGCTAAAATGCGACAAAGTCCCGCCCTTTTCAACAAGAATCAATGCAGGAGTGTCAGTTCATGCGGTTTCCCGAGAAATAACGGGTTTTTCTCCGCTTTTGGAGTATGCGGAGAACAGGCATTTACAGCCAGTACATGGGGAACAAGCCCGCCAATTGTCTTCCCCTCATATCCGCATAAATTCTCATATCTATATGTATTCAGCCATCATCCATTTCATTAAAAATATTTGTCTTTGCATAAGAAAATAGCCCGCTTCAGTCGAAGCGGGCTTTTCTTGCAGTTATATTATTGCTGGTTTTCCATATCCAGCTGAACATTGCGCTGTGGAACGAAGGTAGAAATGGCATGCTTATAAACAAGCTGCTGTTTCCCTTCTGATTCGAATAATACTGTAAAATTATCAAAGCCTTTAATTTGGCCTCTAATCTGGAATCCATTCAACAAAAATACAGTACAATTAATATTATCCTTGCGAAGCTGATTGAGTACCTGGTCTTGAATATTGATTGCTGATTTCATTATAATCCTCCTCTTTTATCTCTATCATTATGTATTCGATTTTATTTTCAGCTTTCCTTCAATATGAGCAGAAATTTCAGCGAATTTTTTTTCAAACTCATGAGGGTCGGCTGTATCGGACATATCAAACCATTCCACATTCATCTTGTTTCGAAACCATGTTAGCTGCCTTTTTGCATATCTTCTTGAATTTTGCTTAAGATTTTCAACCGCATCCTCCAGTGAGACATGCCCATTAAAGTATTCATACAGCTCTTTATACCCGATGGCCTGTATGGACTGGCAATCTTTTAAGTCCTGATCATACAGGGCTCTCACCTCTTCCAGCAAGCCTTCCTGCATCATGATCTCGACTCTCTGGTTAATGCGGTCATATAAAGTTTCCCGATTCATCGTTAACCCAATCAGCGCCGCATCATAAAGAAGAGCCGGATCCTGTTGCTCCTGATACTGGGACATCTTTTTTCCTGTGCAATGGTAAATTTCCAGCGCCCTGATCACTCTGCGAATGTTATTGGGGTGAATTTTTTCCGCGCTTTCAGGGTCTATGTCCAAAAGCTCCTTATAAAGTTCTGTGTTCCCTTCCCTTTCGGCGCGCTTCTCCAATGTTTTCCTAAATTCCTCATTTGAAGGCGCATCAGAAAATTGGTAATCATAAATAACAGATTGAATATACAATCCCGTCCCCCCAACAATCATTGGAAGTTTGCCGCGAGAAGTAATCTCTGTGATTTTGCTTCGGACCAGTTCCTGAAATTCGGCTGCCGAAAATGGATCTTCAGGATTTTTGATATCGATGAGATGATGCGGAATCCCGGCCATTTCTTCTTCTTTAATTTTGGCCGTGCCGATATCCATGCTTTTATATATCTGCATTGAATCTCCGCTAATGACTTCCGCATTAAATCTTTTTGCCAGAAGAATGCTCATTTTTGTTTTACCAACAGCTGTAGGGCCAATCAGCACCGCAAGCTTTTCTTTTTCACTCATCTGTTCACTGCCTTTACTGCCATCTTAATTTAATCCTACCATATAGCAGGAAAATTTTTCAGGTATCATCTTACCATTCTTTTCATAAAAACAGAACATTTATGCATTATAAACAAGTTTTCTCTTTCCTATTCGACAATTTTCCTAAAATTTTCTTATAAAATTACATTTTATTAACGATTCCATAACAAATAAAGGCTAACCCCCAAAATCATGTTAATTTATTAGAAGGTTATATTGTGACAATATAAATTTGAAAATAGGTGAAGAATTCATGTTAAATACATCTGAAATTGGAATAGACTTAGGAACTGCTAATATTCTTGTATACAGCAAAACAAAAGGCATTATCCTCAATGAACCTTCAGTAGTAGCAATTGATACAGAAACGAAAAAAGTGTTAGCTGTTGGTAAAGAAGCAAAAGAGATGATCGGAAAAACACCAGGCCGCATCGTTGCCATCCGTCCGCTAAAAGACGGGGTTATTGCCGACTATGACACAACAACTGAAATGCTTCGCCAGGTTATGCGAAAAGCATCGAAATCAGTTGGATTTGCCATCAGAAAGCCAAATGTCGTTGTATGTACGCCATCTGGTTCAACCAGTGTTGAAAGAAGAGCCATCCAAGATGCTGTACGCAATGCTGGAGCGAAGAAAGTCCATTTGATTGAAGAGCCTGTAGCAGCAGCAATTGGTTCAGGCATGCCTGTTGATGAGCCTGTTGCCAACGTGGTTGTTGATATTGGCGGGGGTTCAACTGAAGTGGCAATCATTTCATTTGGCGGTGTTGTTGCCTGCAATTCAATCCGGATTGGCGGAGACAGACTTGACGATGACATTATTCAATATGTCCGTAAAGAGTACAATGTACTTATAGGAGAAAGAACAGCCGAGCATATTAAAATGGAAATCGGCTACGCTCTGATTGATCATGAAGAACTGACAATGGAAGTGCGCGGCCGCGACCTCGTTACCGGCCTGCCTAAGACTATTACATTGTCATCCTATGAAATCCGCGATGCTATTAAAGAATCATTGCTTCATATTCTCGAAGCAATCCGTGCAACCCTAGAGGACAGCCCGGCTGAACTTAGCGGAGACATCGTAGACCGCGGTGTAATCCTTTCTGGAGGCGGTGCCCTTTTAAATGGCATGCAGGAATGGCTTTCACATGAAATTGTGGTGCCTGTTCACCTTGCCCCAAGCCCGCTTGAATCAGTAGCAGTTGGAACAGGAAAAGCCCTTAAATTTATTGATAAGCTGCATACGGCAGTAAGATAAGCAGTAAAAAAGCATCTACTTTGTAAAGTGGATGCTTTTCTTTTATTAGTTAAGAGCGGCAATTTGATATTTATACGTAAAAACGAATTTAATCGGAGATATTCAGGTTTTTAAGATAATAATTATGCGATTGAAGACATCTAGTTTACATAATATAATTATCGTTTATAACTAAATAGACGCCGAACCAATCTGGTTCAGCGTCTATTTTCTACATTACCCTCTTAAACATTTTCTCCATCTCATAAATAGAGTAATGAATGATGATTGGCCGTCCATGCGGGCATGTGAACGGATCAGAGGACCTTCTCAATTCATCAAGCAGCGCCTGAATTTCATCATTGCGCAGATGATGATTCGCCTTAATGGAAGCCTTACAGCTCATCATAATGGCAGCTTCCTCTCGCAGCTTTTTAATATCTACTCTCTTCATAGCTAAGAGCTGTTCAATCATATCCTCGATGATTTCCTGTTCTTCGCCTTTAGGCAGCCATTGCGGGTGGGAGCGTACGATAAAACTGTTATGTCCGAACGGCTCTAAAAACACTCCCACTTTTTCAAGTTCACTTTTGTATTCATCTATTTTTATATAATCATCAGTTGAGTATTCAAATGTCAGCGGAAGGAGCATCTCTTGCAATTCGCTTTCAACCTGTCCGACCTTCTCCCTGAAATACTCGTACTTAATCCGCTCCTGTGCAGCATGCTGGTCAATGATATAAAGGCCCCGGTCATTCTGTGCAAAAATATACGTTCCATGCATTTGTCCGATTGGATAAAGCGGGGGCACCCGCGATGGCTCCTCAATTGTGGGCGTCTCTGCAAAAAATTGACCCAGCCCGGCAGCTCTTGGCTCTTCCGGCTGGAATAAATGCTGATCTTCATCAGATGATTTTTCAGCTGAATTGCTTAAACCAATAGAAGGAGCACCCTGCTTTTCAGCTGTTTCTTCTCCTGACGGCTCAGCATAATGGCTTTGTTTAAATTGGGGAACTGCATCTATCGGATATTGCCGGACAACCTCCTCCCTCGTTTCCCGGACAAAGGAGGAAGGCTTATTTTCCTGCTGCTCCGGCAAATGATCCAGTTCTAGAGCAGTCTGTTCCGATTTGGGCTTTAGGCTCTTCGGCTGTGTAAATCCGGAAGGAATCAGTTCCTCTTTCTTAAATGCATTTTTTAAAGCACCAGATACCAAATCATTTAATTCATGCTCCTTGCTTAAGCGTACCTCCATTTTCGAAGGATGGACGTTAACATCGACAAGGAGCGGATCCATTTCTATATTCAGCAGGACAATCGGGTAGCGTCCAATTGGCAGCAAGGTATGATATCCATCTTGAATGGCTTTGGCCAATGAGTAATTTTTGATAAAGCGGCCGTTAATCATGGTAGAAATGTAGTTTCTTGACGCTCTTGTAATCTCCGGCAGTGCCGCATACCCGCTGATCTTAAAATCCAGTGAGCTTGCTTCAATCCGCACCATCTTTTTCACGATATTAATCCCATAAATAGCTGCCAGGACCTGCCGGACATCCCCGTTTCCGTTCGTCTGCAGAAGCTTCCGCTCATTGTGGATCAGGCGGATGGCCACCTCCGGATGGGCAAGCGCCAGCCTGTTAACCACATCTGTAATATTGCCAAGCTCTGTGTGAATCGTTTTCATATACTTGAGCCGAGCCGGTGTATTGAAAAATAAATCTGTTACAGTGAGGTCTGTCCCTTTTCTGCCGGGTGCCTTTTCCATCACGTCCACTTTTCCGCCTTCAATGACTACGCGTGTGCCGGCATCGCCTGTGGAAGTTTTCATCTCAATTCTGGAAACCGACGCAATACTGGGCAATGCCTCGCCGCGGAACCCGAGCGTGCGGATGCGGAAAAGGTCATTTTCGTCTTTTATTTTGCTGGTAGCATGGCGATGAAAGGCACTCAGAACATCATCTTCCTCAATGCCATCACCATTATCAATAATACGAATTTTAGCCAGCCCTGCTTCTTCCACTTCAATTTCAATAATCGTGCTTCCGGCATCAATTGAGTTCTCCATCAGTTCCTTTACCACTGATGCAGGCCGCTCCACCACCTCGCCGGCAGCAATCTTATTTGAAAGAGAATCATCAAGCTGAATGATTTTCCCCATCTCGTCACCCCCTATTTATTAATTCTTAAGTTTCTTATGCAGCTCATATAATGTATTTAATGCCTGCATTGGCGTCATATCCAAGATATCCAGCGCTCTGACTTTATCAAGGAACTTCTTTTCTTTAGAGCTTGTTACAGGTTTCTTTAGATCTTCAGAATCCTCAAAGAAGGATAATTGGGCTTGTGGCTCTGCAATATTTTCTGCAGCAGTAACCTCTTTTTTCACGGGATGAGTGTCGTTTGATTCCAGCCCTGTTAAAATTTCATTTGCCCTTACAATCAGTTCATTCGGCAGCTCTGCAAGCTGGGCCACATGGATACCATAACTTTTATCTGCTGCTCCTTCCTTAATTTTATGAAGGAACACGACCCGGCCATTTTGCTCGACTGCGCTGACATGGATATTTTTCACTTTTTGGAGTTCTTCTTCAAGCACGGTTAATTCATGGTAGTGAGTGGAAAACAAAGTTTTCGCACCAATCCGGTTGTGTATATATTCAATGATTGCCTGTGCCAATGCCATTCCATCATAAGTGGATGTTCCCCGCCCGATTTCATCAAATAAAATTAAGCTATTCTGAGTGGCATTCACAATTGCATTTCTCGCTTCGAGCATCTCTACCATGAAGGTACTCTGCCCCGAAATAAGGTCATCAGCAGCTCCAATTCTCGTAAATACCTGGTCGAAAATAGGAAGCACTGCTTCATCAGCGGGCACATAGCATCCGATTTGGGCTAAAATTGCTGTAAGTGCAATTTGACGCATATACGTACTTTTACCGGACATATTCGGTCCTGTAATCAGCAGCATTTCCCTGTCCGCATCCATATGACAATCGTTTGGCACATATTCCTGTGCGTTCAGCACCTTTTCAACGACTGGATGACGGCCGTCTTTAATATAAACCCGTCTTTCATTTGAAAAGCTTGGTTTTGTATAATGTCTCTGTTCGCTGACAGCGGCGAAGCATTGAAGAACATCCAGCTCACTAACCGTTTTCGCCAGCTTTTGCAATCTGGGTATATATTCTTTTACGTATTCGCGGACATTAGTAAATAATTCATACTCAAGCTCCACACACTTCTCCTGTGCTTCCAGTATGAGTGCCTCTTTTTCCTTCAATTCCGGTGTAATAAATCGTTCCGCATTCGTAAGGGTCTGCTTGCGCTCATATTGCCCTTCCTGAAGAAGGTGCAGATTGGCTCGGGTTACTTCGATATAATAGCCAAACACACGATTAAAACCGATTTTCAAAGATTTAATGCCTGTTTTTTCACGTTCCTGCTTCTCAAGCAGGGCAATCCAGGTCTTGCCGTTGCGGCTGGCATCACGATATTTATCCAGCTCTTCATGATAGCCGTCCTGAATAATGTTTCCATCCTTCAAAGACAGCGGCGGATTTTCCATTATGGCACTTTCCAATGTATCTGTTACTTCCTCACAGGCATCCAGGCGCTCAGCTAGCCTTAATGCTTCATCATTTGGAAGCTTTGAAACCATTTCTTTTAAAATGGGTATCTGCTGAAGCGACTTCTTAAGCTGCACCAGGTCACGGGCATTCACATTTCCAAAAGCAACTCGTCCTGCAAGCCGTTCCAGATCATAAACTTCCTTCAGCTTTTCCCGGATTTCTTCGCGTTCAAAGAAAGAACCTATCAGCGTTTCAACCAATGAATGGCGACGCTTGATTTCCTGTTCATCGATAAGCGGCCTGTCGATCCATTGCTTTAATAGACGCCCTCCCATGGCCGTCTTTGTTTCATCAAGAAGCCACAATAGCGAGCCCTTCTTGCCTTTGCTGCGGATGGTCTCTGTGAGCTCCAGATTCTTTTTCGAAAAATAATCGATTTTCATGTATTGATTTACTTGATAAGTTGCCACTTTTTGCAGATGATCCAGACTTCTTTTCTGCGTGCGGTACAAGTAATTAATCAGCCTGGATGATGTTCTCCTTAGCTTGTCCTGATTTAAATCAGCAAGAAGTCCTTCAAATGAGTCTCGCACTCCGCAATCATCCTCAAATGAAATCGCCATAACAGAGCGTTCTTTCATTCTCCTCTGCCATTCCCCGTCAAAGCCTGATGAGATGACTACCTCTTTAGCTCCTGACATAGACAGCTCATTCAAAACTTCATCAAAACCGCTGCTTAGCATCGTTACCTTCGTCTCACCTGTAGTTAAATCATTGGTGGCAAATCCAAAGGTTTCATCTTCAAAAGCAGAAATTGATGCAATGTAGTTGTTTTCTTTTTCCTGAAGACCTTTGCCTTCCATCATGGTTCCAGGGGTGATCAGCTGAACGACTTCCCGCTTCACAACCCCTTTTGCCTGTCTTGGGTCTTCCGTTTGCTCGCAGATTGCAACTTTGTATCCTTTTTCAATTAATTGCTCAATATAAACCGGTGCAGAATGATATGGCACTCCGCACATGGGAATCCGTTCTTCCGTGCCTCCCTCGCGGCTGGTTAATGTGATTTCAAGCTCTTGTGATGCTTTAAGTGCATCATCAAAAAACATTTCGTAAAAGTCGCCAAGGCGAAAAAATAAAAAGGCATCCTGATATTCTGCCTTTACTCGTAAATATTGCTGTATCATAGGCGTGTAAGCTGCTGCCATAACTTCCTCCAACGATCCATAATCTATTATTTTTATCATTTTTTTAGAAGATTCCTCTAAAAAACGTCTTAATCATTATATCATAGATTATTAGCTGACTCAGATGTGCAATATTTGCCTTGGCTAATTCGTATAGATTATTAAGCCTAAAAAACAGCAGCTCCCCAATGGAGAGCTGCCAGGATTCTCAATTATTAATGTATTTTTCAAACACATAGCCGAAGTCTTTAACATTGTATTTCTTGCGGCTGTTCATCAGCCAGTTGAAGGCTGTTTCGTTTAAAACACGGAAATTGTCCACTACATTGGCATCCTGATTGGATACTGAACGTCCAATCGTGCCTGATGCCAGATTTAGGCTTTTTTCAGCATATTCCATGGAAACTTCATTCTCCCGGCAAATCTCGGAAATGCGGATCAGAGCTTTGTACAAATCTTTCAATTTTTCGATATGCTTTTTATGTACGTCGATCGAGAATGCCTGAGAGCCGATCACAAATTTGATTTCCACATCTAAATCAACTGTACCAGCTGTTTCGAGCATCACATTTGAAATGCTGTATTCACGGTAGCTATAGCGCTTTAGAGTTCGTTTTTTACTGACAGCACTTGTGCCATCCAGATGTATAAGCGCCTTATTCGTAAAGCAGTACTCATCGGATTTGGACTTTATTAGGAAGTAAATTTTCTCATTATCTTCGTGCAGGACATAATCGTCAGCATCAACTTTGTCATAGTCAGCCGGTTGGATAACGCTCCCCACATCGCTTAATCCCAGCACATCAGAGGCAACCTTTTTAAACATAAACTCTCAACCTTTCTGCATTCATTTTATTACTTTGCTATTTTAACATATGCAGGAAAGCGATAGCTCTACGTTTTTCCAAGTTTGTTGTTTCTTGTTTAATTTAGTCTGTTGATTTTTGCTGCAGGCACGCAGCGAACCTGCGGAGAGTAATAGCTAGCCTCCTCGGCTTGGCCTGAGAGGACTCACACCTTTCGCAGGAAATTATACTAAGTTATGAAAAATGCAGCAAGCCTTGCAAAAACAGCCTTAAGAGCCGGAAGCTTTATATACCCGGGGTATTCATCAATACAATCGGCCATCCATCTGGATCTGCTATTGTTATTCCTCCTCTGCCCCAATATGGATTTTCCGGTTCTGTTTCCAAAAACCCTAAAGCAGCAAGCCTTTCGGCGATTTTATCACGCTCAAAACGATCTGCTACATAAAAGACTAAAAGATGCTCCTTTGTCGGCTGCGGAAGCTCCATTTTTTCCTTGGATTGTGTAAATTCAAGATGATACCGGCTGTCAGGCAAACCAATCATGACCCCATCATAGTCCTCATGATTCCAAAACTCGCCGACTCTTCTCAGTCCCAGTCCCTTTTCGTAAAAGGCAATAAGTTTATCAAGCTGATTTGTCGGACGTGCAATACGAAACTGCACTGCCGGGATGCCCCCTTCCCATTCTTTTCTCACAATCAATTCGTATGGATAATCCTTATGCTTAAATCTGTCATCTCTTGGCCCTGAAGCAAATATTTTAATAGGAGAAATTACGGCAGCCCTTTCAGTTGGATACCAATTCCGGCCCTCTTTCACAAGGACAAAAACCCCTTTTCTGTCCCCGTAAAAGGCAAACGTCTCACTGGAATCCATCTGTTCATTTTTCAGGAACTGATCTAACTCCTGCTCCATTGCAGCGACATCCTTAACAGGAAAACCAACCTCTCCGACGTCATGCCATTGGAACCAATCCTTTTTTGTTCCCTCAAAAGGACGCTCCAGCATCTCCAGAATATTCCCGTCCGGATCGACAAAATATGCCTGCTTGCCTTTCCAAAACATACTGTATTCGCCTTTCTGGTTTGGAAGC
The DNA here is from genome assembly GCF_059758675.1 of Cytobacillus sp. GQ23. NCBI lineage: Bacteria > Bacillati > Bacillota > Bacilli > Caryophanales > Bacillaceae > Cytobacillus > Cytobacillus sp. GQ23. The sequence goes on along the minus strand of NZ_JCAXER010000007.1, from coordinate 18,449 downwards.
AGTACACTTTCAGCTCCTAATTTCTGGAACATGTGATCAAAGTATTCGGCATTTGTCCGGAAGCATACATGATAAATGGGAATCGAGTCACCTTTCTCAAAAAGCAGTTTTGTTGTGCCCGCCATAATCGTAAAATAACTTTCAGTTTCTGTCAGCAGCTCCATCTCCAGAACATTTGTATAAAAATCTTTCATTCTGTGAATATCATGGCATTTTAAATTCACTTGAAAAATTTGCATTTAGCCTCTCCCCTTTACATCTTATAGCTCCATTCTAAGGAAATGCTCTTTATAAAGGCTCAGACTAAAGATGGAAGCTTCTGTCGTTATTTCGCTTGATTTTAATAGTACGAAAATATAAGAACCCTTTCTATAAATTGTTGTACCAGGCCCAGCAATGCTGCAGGCTGATTTCTCCTCCTGGCCGCTCAGCGAACCGCAGGGCGGGCGTTGAATAGCCTCGAGGCTCTGCGTCTTCCGGGTTGGCCCGCTGCAGCCAGCCGCCCCCTGCGAAAACACCGAACTATCAAAAGAAAAACTAGGAAGCAAAACCTCCTAGTTTGTCATTACTCTTCTTCAGTTCCCACCAGAAAGTCAGGATTTAAATCCTCGAACTCTTCATCTTCCACATCAAGTCCCCAATCGTCATCATCACATTCGCACTTGTCTGGGTATACAGCTACACAAACTTTTGTTTCGCCGATTACCTCAACCATGAACTCCCTTTCCACTGTGACGATGATTTTGTTGCCGTTTGGAGAAATAACAGCTTCACAGCAGCTCGGCTGCTGCAGAACACGGGCGATGACATCATGGTCATCCAAACAGTCCGGATCACGGTACTTCAATTTAATGACATCTTTATACTCAACCCGTTCGGTAACAACTTCGGTTTTTGTATTATTGTTATAAGAGTACCAAACGTTAATGTCATAATGGCCGCAGATTTCCACTGTTTTTCCAGCTTTTTTCGCCTCGTACGTATGGTTTATGATCCAGCAGCCAAGTATGCTTGACGGATGGTGTGACGGGCAGATCGTATGATTGGACTGTGTGAATTTTCGTCCTTTCGCAACGACCGCTTTCGTTATAATCTCTCTGTAATCTCCCATTGCGAGCGAACCCTCCTCATTCATTTTCAATTCATCCTATGCGGGATATTAGACTAGTGTGCGATAATTTTTATGAATGTTAGGCAAAAGTATTGGCATGATTTATAGTATGCCGGAAGCGGGCGAATGTTCCGATCAGTACAAATCCCGGGGGAGAATTAAATAAGTATAGATGCCTTCCTTAAGTAAAAGGCTTTACTCAAAATTAGGTAATTAATATAAAAATGCACGTTTGTCCTATTACACCAGCGGAGACAGCTTGGCTAATGAATCAATATAATAAACTATCGATAAGGAGGTGAACAGGAATGGCAGACAAGGAGAACTCCAGCTATAAAGTTTCTATCAATGGAAAAGAGCTGACAGGGGAAGAGGCAAAACAATATGCAGAACAAATGGTTGCCAAATTCACTGAATCATTGGGCGGATTTTATACAAAAGGATTAGAAAAAATTCAGTCTGAAGAGTTAAAAGGAGATCTAATGGAAGCTTTCAAGCCGTTGAAAAACTTAGAAGGACTCTTCGCAAAAAATTCCTCCGGGATCGGGAACATGATTCCTGCATTAAAAAATCTGCTGCCTGTTGTGGAAACATCCGAGGATTATAAACAGGTAAAACTATCTGTAAACGGTAAAAAACTTCTGGATTTAGATCTTTCCGACATGATGAAGAAAGATTCATAATCTGGATAAGCCACTTCAATCAATTGAAGGAGGTGAAAACTATGCTATCAAGATGCTATGACAATAACGAGAATGACAATAGCGTATTGCCAAGCGGAGGAGCTGTAAATGGAGCAGACAGCGGCAATGAAGCGGAAGCTTTTACTTTCGCTGCACAAGCAAACCTTCCACAAACAAACCTAAACGGCCAATTGCCGATTTCTGGTGGAGGATTTGCCGTTAACGCTGCACTGATCAACATTCCAATTCTTTCAGCTCAATATAATGTTGCTAATGGAGGAGACTCCACAGCTATTTCTGTTAACACCACAACTCAGCAGCAAAGCAACAAAGCTTAATTAAAGATAAAGCATTATTTTCTATGCAGAGTATTAAAATGTCCAAAAAGAAGGGAGGGAGTACCATGCTAAGTCAAAGTATGCAAAAGCTCGATCTGGATCCGGAAGTCCTTAAGCAGCTGGGTATTCCAAAGGAGTTTATTGATATGGCTGCAGAAGCCGGGATACCCTCGATCAATAACCATGCTGCCGGCGGAAAGGGCGGACGGGCTATTAATCTGACATATGTGGACAATTACTCGACATTGCTGCTTGTATATACTTTCCTTCTTAACTTTTTGGACAAAAAGTCTGATGATTCAGGAACGAAAATGCTCAATCAATCCTTGCTGTCGACGTTAAATGCTGCGCTTATTGAACAGCAGGAGTATAGAAAAGAATTTTTAAAAGCAGTAGAACTATTGCGAAACCAATAAATGGCCTCCCCCACAACCCATGGCCAAAACCAATTCCTCCCTTAAATATAGAGCGTAAAAACACCCTGCACTAACTGGTGCAGGGTGTTTCGGTTGGTGTAATTAATGTGAACAGCTGGTGTTCTTGATCTTTGATCCGGTTTCGCCGCTCAGCAGATCTCCGCCTGTAGCCGTAATGACTTCGTCTGTTACTGTGTTGGAAATCGTATTTGCCACAATTTGAAGCAGTTCATTGACATCCACCTGGGATTGCTTGAATTCCTGTACAACAGGAATCTCGTCCAGCTGCTGTTCTAATTTGGCTATTTTTTCTTCCGTTTTCTTTAAGGCTTCAGCTTTTCCATAATGCTGAAGATTGACTGCCTGCTTTTGCAAACCTTTGATGGCTGTAATGGTAGCAGTAACCTTTTCATTATCATTAATTTGTGCTTCTGCACGTTTGAAGAAATCTACTTCCTCAGTTTCTGCAATCATGCGTGCCAAATCCTTCGCACGTTCAACAATCTCACTCTTTGTGTATTTAGCCATTACTGATTCACCTCAACCGCATCTAGTTCTTCAACAACCATTTCTCCATTTAGGGACCATGTCTTTGCATCTGTTACTTTTACTTTTACAATTTTGCCAATCGCTGTTTTTGGACCTTTAAAGTTTACAAGCTTATTCTTTCTTGTGTATCCTGCAAGAACTTCAGGGTTGTTCTTGCTTTCTCCTTCCACAAGAACTTCGACAATCTGGCCTTTATACTTTTTCATTGCCTCCGCCGAAAATTCATTCACAACTGCATTCAGGCGCTGAAGACGCTCTTTCTTTACTTCCATTGGTACGTTATCCACCATTTTGGCGGCAGGTGTACCTTCACGAGGTGAATAAATGAATGTATAAGCAGCTTCGAAGCCAACCTCCCTGTATAGGGAAATTGTTTCTTCAAATTGCTCTTCCGTCTCATTAGGATAGCCGACAATGATGTCAGTTGTAAAAGTTGCCTCTGGAATAGCCGCTTTAATTTTGCGAACCAGCTCCAAGTATTGTTCCCTCGTATATTTACGTGCCATTATTTTCAGGACATCCGTAGAACCGGATTGAACCGGAAGATGAATGTGCTCTACCAGATTGCCGCCTTTGGCAAGCACTTCAATCAGATGATCATCAAAGTCGCGAGGGTGACTGGTTGTAAAGCGTACGCGCGGAATATCGATTTTGCGCATCTCATCCATTAAATCGCCAAGACCATATTTCATATCCTCAAAATCTTTTCCATATGCGTTTACGTTTTGCCCCAGAAGGGTAATTTCCTGATAGCCCTGTGCGGCTAACTGCCGCACTTCCTGAATGATGTCCTCGGGACGTCTGCTCCGCTCTTTTCCGCGAGTGTAAGGAACGATGCAGTAAGTGCAGAATTTATCACAGCCGTACATAATATTAACCCATGCTTTAATATTGCCGCGGCGCACTTTTGGAAGGTTTTCAATTACGTCACCTTCTTTAGACCATACTTCAATAACCATTTCCTTTGACATATAGGCTTCTTGAAGAATATTAGGAAGACGGTGGATGTTGTGTGTTCCAAAAATCATATCTACCTGGTTATATGTTTTAAGAATCTTGTTAACAACCGATTCTTCCTGTGACATACATCCGCAGACTCCAATCAGAAGATCCGGTTTTTCTTTTTTTAAGTGTTTAAGATGGCCAAGCTCTCCAAACACTTTATTCTCAGCATTTTCCCGGATGGCACATGTATTGAGTAAAATAACATTAGCATCTTCCACTGAGTCTGTCGGCTCATAGCCAAGACCAAGGAAAATGCCAGCCATTACTTCGGTATCATGCTCGTTCATCTGGCAGCCGTATGTGCGGATATAGAATTTGCGTCCATTTCCCATTCCGTGAAATTCGTCAGGAATGTTAAAATCTTTATGATATTTTACTTCTTCTTTACCGCGTTTTTTCGCTTCCTTTAAGGAAGGTGCAGTGTAAACAGTTTCAAAGTATTTGCTGTAATCTTTTACGGATTTTTTGTCCGAAGGATTTGCTGTTTGCACTTGCTGGCTTTCTAAACGTTGTTTTTCGTTCATCATTTATCCCCTTTCTCTTTTTCCTGAGCAGCATCTATCATTTAAACTCATTTTAGCTATGATCATGTTGTGCAAAAATATATGTGCACATTATTATAGTATAAGGCTTTCTAATAGTTAAAACAATAGAAAACCGTACTCCGGCACTTATCTGCAGCTATTACTTGTATGTACGATCAGAGACATTTCTAATCCTGCACTATCAATTATACTAGACTAACTTTAATATTTTGTATGTGACAACTGTCACATACATTTACAATCTCCTATAGACTCTCTCGCTTAGGCCATTCCCCAGTATGCAGATATTTTTCCCGGATAATTTTAAATTTTTCACTATTTTTCTGGTAGGTTTCTTCAAAATCCGTCTTGTATTTCCCCGGTTTATACAATAATTTCCCCAAGGTCACATTTAGCCGTAACAGATTATATAAAAGAAGCCCGGATGCCCCGGGCTTCAAGTCTATTACATAAATTCAGCTGCAAGTTTATCAAAGTGAGCTTGATCAAGCTTAAGGTCCGCTTGTGATAATGGAGTTTCAGAGTAACCTGAAAGCAGCTCCTGATAAGACTTTCGCTCTGTGTCCTGATAGATTAAGCCAGTTACAAGACCACTGTGCTTCATTAGAGTCTGCATAGCCATTTCACGGCTTGAATGATCATAGCCTTCCACATCGCTAAGCTTAGTCAGGTTTTCTTTAAACCAGTCATATGTGTTTACTTTGTTGTATGTAACACATGGGCTGAACACGTTAATTAAGGAGAAGCCATCATGCTTGATTCCCGCTTCGATTAACGCAGTCAGATCTTTAAGATCCGTTGAGAAGCTCTGCGCCACGAAAGTCGCACCAGCTGTTAATGCCATTTCCATTGGAGAAATAGCCTGTTCAATTGAACCTTGCGGAGTGGACTTCGTTTTGAAGCCAGCCGCAGAACGAGGTGAAGTCTGTCCTTTTGTTAAACCATAGATTTGGTTATCCATTACGATATAAGTAATGTTCACATTACGGCGGATCGCATGGATCGTATGGCCCATACCAATCGCGAATCCATCTCCATCACCGCCGGATGCAATAACAGTTAAATCACGGTTAGCCATTTTAACACCCTGGGCAATCGGAAGTGAACGTCCATGAATGCCGTGGAAACCATATGAATTGATATAGCCGGAAATACGTCCGGAACAACCGATGCCTGATACGACAGCTAGATTCTCAGGCTCTAAACCAACATTTGCTGCCGCACGCTGAATCGCAGCCTGCACGGAAAAGTCGCCACAGCCCGGGCACCAGTTTGGTTTTACATTATTTCGAAAATCTTTAAATGTGGCCATTTAGAACAACTCCTTGCATTTTGTGTGGATTTCATGCGGCAAGAATGGATTTCCGTCGTACTTTAACAGCTTATATACTTTCTCAGCATGTCCGACGTTCATCTTCATAATGTTCGCTAATTGTCCTGTAGCATTGTTTTCAACTACAGCAATTTTCTTAGCTGTTTTTACAAGCGGCAATAATTCATCAGTTGGGAAAGGATGAATCAGGCGAACTTGTGCATGGTTTACTTTAATGCCATCCTGTTCAAGTCTGCTCATAGCTTCCTCAATTGCCCCTCTTGTTGAGTTGAAGCCAACGATCAGCAGGTCCGCTTCTTCATGCGGAGCATTTTGGTGAACAGGTGTATTGAATTTAATGTTTTCAATCTTGCGGAAACGCTTATCCATTTGCGCGTTGCGGTTTGCAGCTGATTCTGAAGGTTTTCCAGTTTCATCATGCTCAACACCTGTTACATGGTGAATGCCGTTCTTCATGCCAGGAATTACACGTGGAGAAACCCCATCTTCTGTAACCTCAAAGCGCTTAAAGTAGCCTTTGTTTTCAATTTCAGGAAGTTCTTCTGTAACAAGCTTTCCGCGGCGGATTTCAACTTTACTGAAATCAAGCGGCTCCACTGTCTGTTTTCCAAGAGATAGCTGCAAATCTGACAGTACAATAACCGGACACTGGTATTCTTCTGCAAGGTTGAATGCTTCAGCAGTGTCATAGAATGCTTCCTGGACAGTACTAGGAGCAAGAACGATTTTTGGAATTTCGCCATGAGTTCCGTAAATCATTGCCATTAAATCAGACTGCTCCTGTTTTGTCGGAAGTCCTGTGGAAGGTCCTCCACGCTGTGTATCCACGATAACTAAAGGTGTTTCAGTTATCCCTGAAAGGCCGATCGCTTCCATCTTAAGTGAAAGTCCGGGACCGGCAGATGCTGTAAGCGATCGGACACCTGCGTAGTTAGCACCGATTGCCATTGTAACAGCGGCAATTTCATCTTCAGTCTGGATAACAGATCCGCCAAGCGCAGGAAGCTTTTTAATCAGGTATTCCATGATTTCGGATGCAGGTGTAATTGGGTAAGCAGCCATAAAACGGCAGCCTCCTGCAAGCGCACCAAGAGCGATTGCATCGTTGCCAATCATAAATAAACGCTTCAGCCCGTCAGCTTTTTCAAGCTCCATTAATTCCACATCATCACTGAGCTTTTCTTTCATGAAATCAAAGCCTGCCTGAATGGCTTCCATGTTCTTATCGACAACCTGCTGTCCTTTTCGTCCAAAAATCTCTTGAACTACTTCTTCAAATACTTTAATATCTAAATTTAGAACTGCACATGTTGCACCAACAGCAACCATGTTTTTCATCAGGGATGTACCAAGCTCTGTAGCAATCTCTGTAAAAGGCACAGCATACAAAGCTGCATTCGTATCTTCTGGCTGTTTAGGATCAAATTTCGCATCTGCAATCATGATCCCTTTATCGTGAAGTTCTTTGTAATTTAAATCAATTGTTTCCTGGTCGAAAGCTACCAGAATATCTAAATCATCTGAGATAGAACGAATTTGTGACGTGCTTACGCGAATCTTATTGTTCGTGTGCCCGCCTTTAATACGTGATGAAAAGTGGCGGTAACCGTACAGGTAGTACCCTAAACGATTTAGTGCAATGGAAAAAATCTCACCAGTACTTTCAATACCTTCCCCTTGCTGTCCTCCAACTTTCCATGAAAGTTGATTGATCATGTCTTACACCCCTTTAGATACGTTAAGAAATTATGTAAAAACGTTTATTAAATATCAGCGTAGTACTTGTCCAGTCAATCCCCTAAATCAACATGCTTTTATGGCTATATTCTGGAAGCTGGATGGGTACTAAACGCTTTCAATTCTAGACCTATGTGTCTAAAAAAGCAACCCTTTCCGGGCATTTATCGGATAAAAGATGAATATTTTTTTATTTTTCGAAAAATGCTAAAAAGATGTTTTCATTTTTGATTTTTGAAGTTCCTCATATCCCTTGATATATAGTTTTTTTACCATTTTCACTTTGGAAACCTGCTATAAAAATTGTGAAATAAAAATTGTTCAACTTGTATATCAGAATAATATTTTATTAGTTCATTTATCAGGCTGTCGTATTTTCTTGCATCCTCCAAATCTGCAATTTTTCCTTCTGTACCATCAAAATCCGAACCAAACCCCACGTGATTCTCTCCCCCAAGTGAGCATACATGCTCCAGGTGCCTGAGAATATCGGTAATTGTCGCTGTTTGTCTGCCTGATAAAAATTCAGTCACAAATGTAATGCCCATCACACTGTCCCTGTCTATCAGGGCTTCAATCTGTTCATTCTTTAAATTGCGGGGATGCGGGCACAGCGAATAGCAGTTCGAATGAGTGGCAATAGGATAGTCGGCCCATTCCATCACATCCCAGAAGCCCCGTTCCGAAAGATGGGACACATCGCACCATGCTTTGCTGGCATTTAGTTCAAAAACCACCCCTTTGCCAAACGAAGACAGGCCTGCCCCCCTTTCTTCAAGCACTCCATCAGCCGCACAGTTTGCATAATTCCAGGTTAACCCCACTGAAGATACTCCCAGCCTGAGAAGAGTCTTCAATTTCAGCATATCGCAGCCAACCGCGTCGCAGCCTTCCAAGGTCAGTATAGCCCCTGCCTCATCATCCTTCAGCATGCCGATGTCCCGGGCATTTCTAATGAGCTTTAATTGCGGGTTGGGTTTAAGCACTTTCTCGAAAAACAAATTGGTCATATATAAGGCTGCGTTGAACTTCATTTCCGGATGGACAGATTCCGGCACATATATGGCAAAGCACTGGACCTTTAAGGCGGATGCCTGCATCGCATCCATATTTACCTGTAGACTGCCTGAATTTTGAAAGTTAATCTTTCTATCCATAAACATTTTATATAAAACATCACAATGTGCATCAAATATTTTCAAGCGTCCTTCCTCCTTTTTTCATATCATTCTCTTTTTAAGAAGCTCTTTCTAAAAAAAGGCTGTCTTTTTTTGAATTCTCCCCTGCAGGCACTCCTCATAACTTACTGGAATTTGCTGAGTTGCTCTGCGCTTTGGGCACTTCATCCCCAAATTGCAGACGTATTTTCTTCGTGAGGTAGTTTTTCGAGGAAGCTTCATCAATGTCCTGCGCGAGGAGAGTGAAATGTGAGACCCAGCAGGCGAAGACAGGGTTCCTTAATGCAGCAAACATAACGAAAACAGCCTATTAAAAAAAGAACCTGTTTGCCTATAATGCAAACAGGTTTTATTATTTTTTGTTAGATCTATATTTTACTGACTTCTGCATATGACAAAGGATGATTTCCCATTCTGAAGCTTCTGAACTAACGCGGCTCCACAATCAGCTTAATGGCAGTCCGTTCTTCGCCGTCAATCAGGATATCCGTGAATGCAGGGATACAAATTAAATCCACTCCGCTAGGCGCTACGAATCCTCTTGCGATCGCTACTGCCTTAACAGCCTGGTTCAATGCACCCGCACCAATTGCCTGGATTTCCGCATTTCCTCTTTCGCGAAGAACTCCGGCAAGCGCACCAGCTACAGAATTAGGATTAGATTTTGCTGAAACTTTTAATATTTCCATTCCTAGCTCCTCCTCGTTTTACCCCTCCTGTATGCATTGCTCAAAGCGCTGATTAGCCTTCTGGAGAGACCATTTGCCTTTAGACAGGCAATTTCTTTCCGGTCATAAACAAGCCGCTTTGATGGAATTCAGCACCAGGTCTATATATCATTCCATTGCTACTATATTCAGCTTGGAATTCACATATTCCGGCTTGGACAAAAAAAGCATGGTTTCCTGGCTGATTTTCTTCCTGAGTTCTGCTTGTTCAAGGAAAATCTGAGCTGAAGTCTGGTTTCTCCTAATAAAAAAAACTGCATCCGGCTCATTCGGATGCAGTTTTTATCTAATTAAGAGTAAAAAGGATGGTCATCATTTATTAAGATCCGGTCAATTTTTTTAGCCAACCCTGTTTTAGGGTTTAGTTCAATAACAGCTGCGCTTAACTGAGTCCTGCCTTCTTTCGGAACTTCAAATCGAACCGGGAGTCCGGAGAGAAACCTTTTGATTACAGCTTCTTTTTCAACACCAAGAATACCGTCATAAGGACCTGTCATACCCACATCAGACATAAAGGCAGTCCCGCCAGGCAAAATGCGGTTATCAGCTGTCTGGACATGGGTATGCGTACCTACGACTGCTGATACTTTTCCATCCAGGTACCATCCCATGGCCTGCTTTTCACTTGTTGCTTCTGCATGAAAATCAACGAAAATGAATGGAGTTCTTTCACGGGCTTCTTTTATCAGTTCATCCGCCTTTTGGAAAGGACAGTCACTTGTATTCATAAATGTTCTGCCCTGAAGGCTGATAACTGCTACTTCCTCTGTATTAAACTTTAAGAACACCATGCCTTTGCCAGGATTATTAGAAGGAAAATTGGCCGGACGAACCATGTATTTTGCCCGGTCAATAAATTCAAAAATTTCCCGGTTATCCCACGTGTGATTCCCGAGAGTTACCGCCTGAGCACCAGCCTCCAGAAAACCCCGATAAATCTTTTCCGTAATCCCCTTTCCTCCTGCTGCATTTTCCCCATTAATAATCGTAATATGCGGCCGGTATTTTTCTTTAAGCTTCGGTACATATTCAGTGATCATATCCCGGCCCTGGGATCCCACTACATCTCCGACAAACAATATATTCATGTCCTATCCCTTTCTGTTTTTAAAGATATATGTATGCTTTTCCAATCCTTTTTATTAGTGTAACACAATTGCCCCCCTTAACTTAAAGCACAGCTTGGAAAAGAAATAAAGCGATGCATGCGCATCGCTTTATTTAGCATATTCAACGGCCCTCGTTTCACGGATAACCGTGACCTTGATATGGCCTGGATAATCAAGTTCCTCTTCAATCTTTTTACGGATATCCCTTGCCAGACGATGAGCTTCAAGATCATCAATTTGCTCGGGCTTCACCATAATGCGGATTTCGCGTCCAGCTTGAATGGCGAATGATTTTTCAACACCATCATAGGACTCGGAGATCTCTTCCAGCTTTTCCAGACGGCGAATATAATTCTCAAGCGTTTCTCTTCTTGCTCCAGGTCTTGCAGCTGATAATGCATCAGCTGCAGCGACAAGTACGGCAATGATTGATGTTGGCTCTGTGTCACCATGATGGGAAGCGATACTGTTTATAACAACAGGGTGCTCCTTATACTTAGTGGCAAGTTCCACACCGATTTCAACATGGCTTCCTTCCACCTCATGGTCGATTGCTTTACCGATATCATGAAGCAATCCTGCCCGGCGGGCCAACGTTTCGTCTTGTCCCAATTCGGCAGCCAGCAGTCCTGAAAGCTGAGCGACTTCCATTGAGTGCTTTAAAACATTCTGGCCATAACTTGTACGGAATTTTAATCGGCCAAGAATTTTGATTAAATCTGGATGCAGGCCGTGAACACCAACCTCGAAAGTGGTTTGTTCACCGATTTCACGGATGTGTTCATCCACTTCACGGCGGGCCTTATCAACCATTTCCTCAATTCGGGCTGGATGGATGCGACCGTCCTGTACCAATTTGTCTAAAGCTAAGCGTGCAGTCTCCCGGCGAATTGGATCAAAGCCGGATAAAATAACCGCTTCCGGTGTATCATCAATAATCAGATCAATTCCGGTAAGAGTTTCCAGAGTACGGATATTACGGCCTTCGCGGCCAATAATGCGCCCTTTCATCTCATCATTTGGCAGGTTGACAACTGATACAGTAGTTTCTGCTACATGATCAGCTGCACATCTTTGGATAGCCAGTGACAGGATTTCCTTTGCTTTTTTATCCGCGTCTTCTTTCGCTCTAGTCTCGCTCTCTTTTACCATAATGGCGACATCGTGAGCCACTTCCTGCTCCGTGCGCTCTAAAATGATGGATTTTGCCTCTTCACGAGTCAAGCCTGAGATGCGTTCCAGCTCAGCTTGCTGCTCTTTAATCATCTCTTCCACTTTGCTTTCCATCTCTTCAATATGCTGTTGTCTTTTGCTAAGAGAATCGTCCCTCTTTTCTAAAAGCGCTTCACGTTTATCTAACGTTTCATCTTTGCGATCAAGGTTCTCTTCTTTTTGCATTAAGCGATTTTCTTGTTTTTGCAGTTCATTTCTTCGATCACGAACTTCACCTTCCGCTTCAGTGCGGAGTTTGTGAATTCCATCTTTCGCTTCAAGCAGGGCTTCCTTCTTAGTAGCCTCAGCTTCTCGCTTTGCGTCTTCCAAAATCTGCTCAGCAGCATCTTTAGCTCCTGCAATTTTAGCTTCGGCAATTGATTTGCGAACAAAATAGCCAACAAAAGCACCGACGATTAGGCCAAGCAAAATGGAGATGATTGCTGTTACTAGATCCATCATTTCACCTCCTCTTGCTATGAACTTGTTTGTGTTACGTTTTTTAAAGTGTTGGCATGTACATTGTCCAATTCAATATACAGCACTAAGGCTTTTAAACGTTTCAATCTTAAAAAAGCACTGGGCATCCATTTGACGGCTGGCTAGTTAATTAACGTATGAAAAGCCAATGGAGCCTAAAGCCAGACAATGTCTGACTCAATAAGAATTTCTTTACATATAAAATGTAAAATATACATTTTTAATTGTAAAGCTGTGGAATTTTATTGTCAAGGGTTTGTCTTAAAGGCTTTTCTTAATATTTCGATTGGTTTGAACACTTCTGAAAAGGCTCTTTTCTTATAAATTGTTGTTTGTCGTTTATCAATGTTGTCCGTTGATTGCAGCGAAGGGATGCTCAAGCTTTTCCGCGAGGCGGGCGCCTAAGCTCCCCCGACTCTAAGCGTCTGCGGGGTCTCACCTGTCCCGACGTTGAATAAGCTTCCTTGAGGATACTGCCGCACGAAGAAAATGCGAATGTATTTTCGAGGATCTCGCACCTCCCGCTGCAATCAACTCACTATATATAATACTTAGCAGCAATCTTTGCGAAAAAACAGCCTTTAAAAAAAGCAAAGCCGCTCAGGACTTTGCTTTTCCTTTGTATTAATCGATCAGCTCGAATTCTTCCTGCTCTTCGTCACCGCTGGCTACTTTTTCTTCATCAAGCCCGTAGTGTTCACGGATTTGTTTTTGGATAGTCAGGCGGATTTCAGGGTTTTCTTTTAGGAATACTTTGGCGTTTTCACGGCCTTGTCCCAGGCGTTCCTCATTGAATGAGTACCATGATCCGCTCTTTTGGACAATATCGAGCTCAGAGCCAAGATCGATGATTTCACCTTCCTTGGAGATTCCTTCACCGTACATGATGTCAACTTCCGCCACTCGGAATGGAGGAGCGACTTTATTTTTAACAATTTTAATCTTTGTTTTATTACCAACCATTTCATTGCCTTGTTTAAGAGTTTCTGCGCGGCGCACTTCAAGTCGGATGGAAGAATAGAACTTCAATGCGCGCCCCCCAGGAGTCGTCTCAGGGTTTCCAAACATAATTCCGATTTTTTCACGGATTTGGTTAATGAAAATCGCGATTGTCTTTGATTTATTGATTGCGCCTGATAGCTTACGAAGTGCCTGTGACATTAGGCGGGCCTGCAGACCCACATGGGAGTCACCCATTTCTCCTTCAATTTCAGCCTTGGGAACAAGGGCTGCCACAGAGTCAACTACGAGAATATCAATAGCACCGCTTCGAACAAGGGCTTCTGCAATTTCAAGCGCCTGCTCTCCGGTATCCGGCTGGGAAAGAAGAAGCTCGTCAATATTTACACCAAGCTTTTGTGCATAAACAGGGTCTAAAGCGTGTTCAGCATCGATAAACGCAGCTTGACCTCCGCTTGCCTGGACTTCTGCAATAGCATGCAGGGCAACTGTTGTTTTACCGGAGCTCTCCGGTCCATAGACTTCAATAATACGTCCTCTTGGATAGCCGCCTACCCCTAGAGCTGCATCAAGAGCAAGAGACCCGCTTGGTACAGTGGAAATTTTGCGGTCACTCTGTTCCCCGAGCTTCATGATAGAACCTTTACCAAATTGCTTTTCTATTTGTTTTAACGCCATTTCAAGAGCTGCTTGACGATCACTCACTAATAGTTCCTCCTTTTATATAGACGAATCTATCTTTTGATTAGATTCGTTTTGTCTCATCTCAAAACCTAACTCTACTATAAACCTTTTCATTGCATTTGTCGAGCAAAAAATCGAACATCCATTCGATTTTTTTGCCGGGTTATTTTGCCCGAAAATATCAAGACTGCCGGGAAAAGTGAGGTTTTTCAGGGGTCAATCAGTATATGAAATCGCATTTAAGCAAGTAGTCTGACTATTATTCCGGCTACTAAAAACTCAGAACGCATTTTCAGGCGTTCTGAGTTTCTTTTAATGCCTTAATAAGAAAATGGCAGCCGTATTTTACTGTACGAACCCGATTGGCTGCACGGGTTCCTCCAAGGTTCAGCTTTTCAGTCTGAACCGGCCTTCCTTTAATCCAGATGCCTAAATATACGGTCCCGACCGGGTTGCCTTCCAATTCATCCGGACCGGCGACACCTGTGAAGCTGATTCCAATATCGGCATTTGTCAGACTCGCGACATTCTCTGCAAGCTCGGCTGCACACTGTGCACTGACGACCCCATCGTTATCAATCGTCTCTTTGCGGACATTTAATACTTTCGCCTTAACTTCGTTTGTATAGCAGACCACACCGCCCTTTAAAAGGCTGCCGGCACCCGGAATAGATGTAAACTTCTCCTGGAACATGCCGCCGGTTAAGCTCTCCGCAGCGGAAATTGTCATGCTGCTCTCCTTAATCAGCTTGGTAAGCTCATACATAAGGGAAGTATCATCATAGCCATAGAAGTATTCACCGACACGATCAAGGATTTTAGACTCCGCTTCATCAATCAGCATCATAGCCGTGTCAGGCTGCCTGTGCTTTGCTGTGAGCCTCAGAGTAACTTCACCATCAGAAGCAAGCGGAGCAATGGTTGGATTACTCTGCGCATCAATAATATCTTCAATTTCCGTTTCAAGCATGGCTTCTCCAATCCCGAAGAAATGAAGCACCCGGGAAACAATCACGCCATCTGTGCCGAGTTTTGATTGCAGGGCTGGAAAAGCATGTTTGAGGAACATGGGCTCCATCTCATTTGGCGGCCCCGGAAGAAGCATAAAAACATGCCGGCTACTATCGATCATCATTCCAGGTGCCATACCATGCTCATTAGGAAGCACCTGTGAATCCTCAAGAACAAGAGCCTGCTTTTTGTTATTCTCCGTCATCTCTCTGTTGGTGCGTTTAAAATAAAGCTGTATTGATTCAAGAGCCTGTTCGTCCATGATGAGCTCTTTGCCAAGATGGCGGGCGATCGTTTCTTTCGTTAAGTCATCCTTTGTCGGTCCAAGTCCGCCCGTGAAGATGATCAGCTCTGAACGGCCTTCGGCAATTTTGATCACTGATTTCAGGCGCTCAGGGTTATCTCCAACCACTGTATGGTAAAAAACGTTAATGCCCAGTTCAGCAAGCTGCCGGGAAAGAAAGCGGGCATTTGTATTAACGATTTGTCCAAGTAATAGCTCAGACCCGACAGCAATAATTTCAGCATTCATTCAAAAGCCCCCTTCCTGGGTAGAGTAATTATTTTGAGTTAATGAAGGCTTGCTTGTTTTTAGCAAAATAGTCCCAGCCGGACCAGATTGTAAAGAACATCGCAATCCATAGGGCTATCAGGTCAAACCGGATTGAAACCATTTCAAAAACAATGTTATGTAAAAGCAGTGCAGAAATGGCTACAATTTGAGCCCAAGTTTTAATTTTGCCAAGCTGATTCGCTGCGACTACTTCTCCTTCCCCCGCCAGAACAAGCCTTAAACCTGTTACAGCAAATTCCCGGCTGATTATAATAATGACAATCCATGATGGAGCCAGACCAAGATCAACCAGTACAATTAATGCTGCTGAGACGAGGAGCTTATCAGCAAGCGGATCAAGAAACTTGCCCAGGTTTGTAACCAGATTGTACTTGCGGGCAAAATAGCCGTCTACCCAATCGGTAACCGAAGCAATAATAAAAATTAGTGCTCCAATCAGATGGGTAACGGGCATTTTAGCCCCTAATAACTCTACATTTCCCCATGAAAGAGGGACTAGCATGACGAGCAGAAATATTGGTATAAGCAAGATACGGGACACTGTAATTTTATTTGGCAGATTCATGTTTTACCTCCAAGTATAATAAAGTGAAACTTCGATCAGTGGGGGCTTTATTTCCCACTGATTGTTAGTTGAGGCCCTCAGGAAGTGGGCCTCAAAGACGTTGCCACGGGATGTGGCGTTTTAGTCTTTGTCCTTCTTTCGGGCCTTTACGGGCAGTTTGCCCCCCATTTAATACCCCTTTGATTCCACTGAGCCTTGAAGCGGTGGTCCTACTGCCCGTTAGACTGCGATAAATGAGGCTTCTTGCAGAAAAAGTCTAACACATTTACTGCAATCCTTTTACTGATAATTTTTACATAAAAAGCGAAAATAGTCATCTAAAGATGACTATTCGGTCTTCGGCGCGTACTTAATGGTAATATCCTGCCTGACGGATTTTGAAGGCGGCACCTTATACTCAATTTTTTCGCCGTTTACATAAATTTCTGTCTGCGTCGAATTTCCAACTACAATTGAAGCTTCGGTTTCCTTTGAAAAGTCAACCTTCTGGCTTTTCGTGCCATCCGCTGTCAGCATTCCCTGAAAGAGGGAATCCCCTTTGCCGTTCTTGATATTCACCCAAGTTTCTCCTGTAGACAAAACCTCCAGTTCAAACTTATCAGCATTTTTCAATTCATAAACCGTTTCATTTCCGCTGGATTGAACCACAGCAACCTCCTGCTTTGGAGCTTCCTCGGTTTCTTGGTCCTTGTCCTTTTCATTAACATCATTAGCATCTTTATCGGCAGATTCTTCTTTCTTTTCTGCTGATTCATCTTTTTTATTTTCTGCCAGGTTTTCTGACTCTTCAATAACTGTCTGTTCATCAGTCAGATCTGAGGGCTTCTCTTCCTTATCCGCCTGATCTTTCGCCCCCAGAAAATTGTATAGGACCGCAATGAGACCAACAATGAAAACTCCAATAAGAATCTTTGGTAGAATATCGAACAATTTTGAAGTCCTTCCCGAAAGATCCTTCCTGGATTGAACACGCGAAAGCTTTTCCGGAATATCATCATTCATCTGTGCTGGAATATCATTTTTATACTGTTCGAAAATTTCTTCCGGCTCTATTCCAACTGCTTCAGCATACTGTTTTATAAATGCCCTGACATAAAACTTTCCGGGCATCATGCTATAATCGCCCTCTTCAATTCCAACCAGATAGCGCTTTTGTATTTTTGTAACCTTTTGCAGATCGTCAAGGCTCATATCTTTAGCCAGCCGTGCTTCTTTTAATCGATTGCCTAATTCTGTCAATTTACAACACCTTCCAACTTACTAAAAATCAAAGCCTCCAAAATCTGATTCAGAGAACATGTTGTTCTTCTCAACCACATCATAGGTTATCTCTTCCTCAGGGTCGTGGCGAAGCTCAATAATATAATCAAAATCATTAAGAGAGTACTCAGTGTTTTGCACAAAAATATCCGGATGCTCCACTACTTTAACTGCTGGGAGGCGCATAATTTCCCTGACCAGCTGCCAGTGCCGTTCGTTGGCACGCCGGGTTGAGACAATTCCGTCTATTATGAACAAATTATTTTCATTATATTCATCCTCGATCAGCTGATTTCGTATCGTCTGCTTCAGCAGTGTGGATGATACAAATAGCCAGCGTTTGTTCGCACAGACACTTGAAGCGACTATGGATTCTGTTTTTCCAACCCTTGGCATTCCTCTGATCCCTATTAACTTGTGCCCTTCCTGCTTAAATAATTCAGCCATGAAATCCACTAAGAGCCCAAGCTCGTCCCTGACAAACCTAAAGGTTTTCTTATCGTCGGCATCCCTTTGAATATATCTTCCATGACGCACTGCAAGCCGGTCCCTCAGCTTAGGCTCCCTAAGCTTAATCACTTTAATTGTGTCCATCGTATTAAGAATGGACTTTAGGCGTTCAATCTGTTCATGGTCTTTAGCCAAAATCAGCAAGCCTCTGCGGCCTTCATCCACGCCATTAATCGTGACAATGTTAATGGATAGCATACCCAGCAGGGAAGAAATGTCACCAAGCAAGCCGGGACGATTTTTTTGGATTTCATACTCCAAATACCATTCTGTTTTCTCCACCGGAAAACCTCCTCCTGCATGATGCGCTTACAAGCGCATTTTATATATAAATGAACTTTTTTTGTATGTAAAATTTTATTAAACTTATCCTAAATTTTCATCTAGATTCTATAATATATGATTTTTTGCCAATATGAAAGGAAAAACCCGTTTGGCCGGGGAGGAAATGTTTTGGGGTA
>NZ_JCAXER010000069.1:0-1672 GCF_059758675.1 Cytobacillus sp. GQ23 | reverse complement strand
ACATACTAAGATTAGTAGTGCTGACCAAGGCATTGGTTGGCACTACTATTTTTTTATATAGTAGAAGTGAAGAATAGGTCGTTGCAGTCTTAGGATCTTAGAATCCGTACAAAAAACTGACCTTCTTCACTTACCTTATTCGAATCAGGTTTAAGTATGTTGGATCCTTGAGATCGTGTATAAGAAATGGGAGTCGATAAGAGTAAGTGAGGGAACTTCAAAACTTTTTTGGGGGAAATAACGTGAAACATGTCATCGCATTTGATGTAAGTATGGGCAAAAGCTACATGGTAATTTACAACACACTAAAAAAGTGTATTTATGAAGGAGAAATCAAGCATTCACGGCCTGAATTTGAAAACTTAAAGAAGAGGATCGACAGATTAACAGAAGGTTATGGTGAACAGCCACATATTGTATTTGAATCAACTGGGGTCTATTCCAGGCAATTGGAGCGGTTTATGAATGTAAATGGTTTTTCCTATTGTTCCTTGAATCCCCTGGAAGCTAAGCTCCAGTGCGACTCCTTGAGGATCCACAAAACGGATAAGAGTGATGCCCACCAACTTGCCCTTACCCACTTTTCAACGCAAAGGACTAATCGAAATGGCACAGAAGATCTTTTTCTCCAATTGAAGTCGCTATCCCGATTTTACAGTGAACTTGATGACGAGTTATCCGTAACACGCAACCGCATGCATAAAGTTATTCAGCTAACCTTTCCGGAACTGGAAAAAATCTTTACAACCAAATCAGAGCTATTCCTCAATATTGTTCAATTGTACCCACATCCAGACTTGGTGCTCCAACATTCAAAAACGGTTATAAAGAACAAAATCCGGACAAACACTGATAAGAATATTTCTACCGCAAGGGCTGAAAAAAAAGCTACTCAATTGCTTGAAGCAGCGCATTTATCATTTCCTGCCGTTTCGTCAACCGATGTCCTGTGTAGCCAGCTGATATCTTACGCTAGGCGTTACCAGGAACTCCTATCCATGAAAGAAAGGTGTATCGAGGACATGGCGCAACTAGCAGAAAGCCGGGCTGAATACCATATTCTCCTCAGTTTCCCGGGGATTGGCTCAAACACCGCAGTACGTCTAATGGCAGAAATAGGGGATATTAGACGTTTTGAAAACAATAAGCAGCTAAACGCATACGCTGGTATTGATATTCGCCGTTACCAATCAGGTAAGACCTTTTACAAGGACAAGATTAATAAACGTGGCAATAAGCATTTACGTAAGCTCCTTTTTATCATTATCCAGAACATGATTAAACTACGCCGTTTCAGTCAAAACCATATTGTTGATTATTACGATAAATTAAAAACGCAACCCTATAACAAGTGCCATAAGGTTGCATCCATTGCCTGTGTGAATAAGCTTTTGAAGATTATCTTCCACCTTATTACACACAATATGAACTATGACTTCCGGTTAGCCACCCAATCATAGTTTAGTACATAATACCACAAAGGCAGGTCTAGTTAAAAAACGCGAAATCACTAGGCCTATTAGGTATACCTATAAATCTGGCCCCTCTTCAAACACAACGTTGAAGGGGATTCATTTATACAGAAAATAAATTAACGGTTTAAAGGTGCTTGACTAATCGTAAGAAAGACTGCAGACAAGCTCAATTTTCATTGAGTTTGTCGACAGTCTGA
>NZ_JCAXER010000068.1:0-1717 GCF_059758675.1 Cytobacillus sp. GQ23 | reverse complement strand
TCGATGTCAGTGGTAGGAGAGCGTTCTAAGGGCGTTGAAGCCAGACCGCAAGGACTGGTGGAGCGCTTAGAAGTGAGAATGCCGGTATGAGTAGCGAAAGATGGGTGAGAATCCCATCCACCGAATGCCTAAGGTTTCCTGAGGAAGGCTCGTCCGCTCAGGGTTAGTCGGGACCTAAGCCGAGGCTGAAAAGCGTAGGCGATGGACAACAGGTTGATATTCCTGTACCACCTCTTTACCGTTTGAGCAATGGGGGGACGCAGGAGGATAGGGTAAGCGCGCTGCTGGATTAGCGCGTCCAAGCAGTTAGGCCGGTAACGAGGCAAATCCCGTTACCACATAGGCTGAGCTGTGACGGCGAGGGAAATTTAGTACCGAAGTTCCTGATTCCACACTGCCAAGAAAAGCCTCTAGCGAGGGAAAAGGTGCCCGTACCGCAAACCGACACAGGTAGGCGAGGAGAGAATCCTAAGGTGAGCGAGAGAACTCTCGTTAAGGAACTCGGCAAAATGACCCCGTAACTTCGGGAGAAGGGGTGCTCATTAGGGTGAATAGCCCTGATGAGCCGCAGTGAATAGGCCCAGGCGACTGTTTAGCAAAAACACAGGTCTCTGCGAAGCCGCAAGGCGAAGTATAGGGGCTGACGCCTGCCCGGTGCTGGAAGGTTAAGAGGAGAGGTTAGCGCAAGCGAAGCTTTGAATCGAAGCCCCAGTAAACGGCGGCCGTAACTATAACGGTCCTAAGGTAGCGAAATTCCTTGTCGGGTAAGTTCCGACCCGCACGAAAGGCGTAACGATCTGGGCACTGTCTCAACGAGAGACTCGGTGAAATTATAGTACCTGTGAAGATGCAGGTTACCCGCGACAGGACGGAAAGACCCCGTGGAGCTTTACTGTAGCCTGATATTGAATTTTGGTACAGCTTGTACAGGATAGGTAGGAGCCTGAGAAGCCGGAGCGCCAGCTTCGGTGGAGGCGTCGGTGGGATACTACCCTGGCTGTATTGAAATTCTAACCCGCGCCCCTTATCGGGGCGGGAGACAGTGTCAGGTGGGCAGTTTGACTGGGGCGGTCGCCTCCTAAAAAGTAACGGAGGCGCCCAAAGGTTCCCTCAGAATGGTTGGAAATCATTCGCAGAGTGTAAAGGCACAAGGGAGCTTGACTGCGAGACCTACAAGTCGAGCAGGGACGAAAGTCGGGCTTAGTGATCCGGTGGTTCCGCATGGAAGGGCCATCGCTCAACGGATAAAAGCTACCCCGGGGATAACAGGCTTATCTCCCCCAAGAGTCCACATCGACGGGGAGGTTTGGCACCTCGATGTCGGCTCATCGCATCCTGGGGCTGTAGTCGGTCCCAAGGGTTGGGCTGTTCGCCCATTAAAGCGGTACGCGAGCTGGGTTCAGAACGTCGTGAGACAGTTCGGTCCCTATCCGTCGTGGGCGCAGGAAATTTGAGAGGAGCTGTCCTTAGTACGAGAGGACCGGGATGGACGCACCGCTGGTGTACCAGTTGTCTTGCCAAAGGCATCGCTGGGTAGCTATGTGCGGAAGGGATAAGTGCTGAAAGCATCTAAGCATGAAGCCCCCCTCGAGATGAGATTTCCCATAGCGTCAAGCTAGTAAGATCCCTGAAAGATGATCAGGTTGATAGGTCAGAGGTGGAAGCGTGGCGACATGTGGAGCTGACTGATACTAATCGATCGAGGACTTAACCAAAA
>NZ_JCAXER010000067.1:0-1834 GCF_059758675.1 Cytobacillus sp. GQ23 | reverse complement strand
GACCTATTTAGGTCCTTCGTTCAGGTTACTGTTTGGTTTTCACTGGCAGTTCCATTGCTTCTGCATAGGCTTTAACCTCGTCCGTCATCATGTCAACGATGGATGCCTGCAGCACTAAATCCGCCATGGGTATCTCATCATTTTCCACAAATTCCTTCGGATGTACGGTAAACATAGCAATCTTCACGCCATCTTGTCGAACATTTATTCCAACCGTGTCTGCTTGCTGAACACTATCTTGAAGCAAGAAGTCATAAGTATCGTTTAACACATGCTGAAATGCCATGCCTTGGTTTGTTTTAGGATTCATATCAATCATGAGTGTAATGTGGTTATTTATTTCAAGCGCATCAGTCACATCAATGTTTTTGGCGTATTGATACATGGACGTATCAATCTTAGCGGCTTCTGCAGTTTCTTCCTCTTTAGCCTTTTCTTCTTTTTCTTCTGCAGGTTCCTTAGCTTTCTCTTTCTGCTCCTGAACCTCTTCTTTTTTTGGTTCGTCTTCTTTGGATGTTTCTTCACCACATGCAGACAACATAATAGCAAGAGTGGCGATGACGAACATCATAATGGATTTTTTCATTTTTGTACCCCCTCTAGATTTATGTATCAAATCCAAATTCCATAATATACCTACTGATTCATGGATGCAACGGAAAAGTTATCTATATCAGCAGATTCAAAGGATTCTCGGTTTGTTCTTAAGTAATTAAATGGGAGGCATTTAAACCATTCACTGTGGCAACGAAGAAAAAATCACCCAAAACTGTGGAACTCGCCCATAAGGTAATTAAAATCCTGGGTGAAATCAGTACGTATCTAAGGGCAGATAAAAGTGAATACAGCATCCGGTATAGTTTCAAAACATCTCTTTGAGGTATTGAAGGGGCAATGAAATAAAACAAAGCAGACTGCATTCCCAGATTAGGGACCTTAAAAAGGCAAATTATCCTCCGGTAATAGAGATTGTAGAGTATACATATTCCTACCCCCAGTAATAAAGAAATAGTGAGTAATCCTATGCTATACATTTTCAATTCCAACCACCTCCAATTTAAACCTAATCCTATTTTGTTATTAATTACATCTTGTAAAATCTACTCATAAATGAATTGACCAGGGCTGTTTTCCATGGTGCAATGAGTGTGTATCTTGATCGTTTTCTCAATACACCGTCTGCAAGAAGACCGAAGCCAAAGGATGAAGAAACTGAACCGAAGAATCATTCAGAATTATTGGAGATGATGAATCAACAGTAACAAGTTTCAGAATCTGCAAGATGGGTAGTAAATTACCTGGCACGCGGCGGTGATAAAAGTCAACTCTTAAATACGCTGGGACACGCTTTACTAAGGGAGGATGCAGAGTTTCATTCATTTCAAATGTATGAAGCGGCAATAATCGAACATGATCATTTGGAAAATGAGGATTCCGAGTTTGCCAGGTATGCACAGGAAACATTGATTCTCGCGGTAACACGTTATCTGGCAGGCCATGCCCCAACTGCTAGGGAAATGCCGCATACAGCAGATATTGCCATGCGCCTCCATCGTGGAGAAAAATTATTTGAAGATGATTGATCAACAAGGGACTATTCCTTCTTCAGAGCGAGAAAGAACAATTGCGCGTATAATGCGAATTAACGTTTTCCTGGTTAAAAAGTCTCGAATCCCTTGGTATATAAGGGGGTCAATACTCACACGGAGCTAAGATTTATTTAAGGGGAAAAGGTAAAGGACCAAAGTATATATCTAGGGATAAAGATGGTCATATTGGTGGAGCGTGGAAGGGAGCAACCTCAATTAAAAACCTCGGTAGCAAAAAGACCAGG
>NZ_JCAXER010000066.1:0-1851 GCF_059758675.1 Cytobacillus sp. GQ23 | reverse complement strand
CACCACCGTACGTACCGTTCGGTATACGGCGGTTCATTTAAGTTTGACGCAGAAATTCATATCTTTGATATAGACTTTTGAGCCCTCGATTACTCCAATAGGAGTTATCGAGGGTTTTGTGTAGGATTGGACTAGAGGCTATTCTCCAATATTTCCTTCTGGAGTTTCCCCATTCGTATGCCTTTTGGTCAGGGACACCTAGACCTTTGAGTCTTCTCACCCTTGTCCTTGGGTTTTTCCATTGTTTCCACTCAATCATACGAAGTCTTCTTCTAATCCACTCATCAAATTCTTTAAATTTACTTGGTGTGTCAGCCAATGCAAAATATCCACACCATCCCGTCAGATATTGATTTAGTTTCTGAATTCTAACTTCCATAGGAATTGATTTGGAACGGGAGGTTAATTCCCGTATGTTAGCCTTAAGCCTTTTAATACTTTCTTTGGCTATTCGAACCTTCGGTTTCTTATTGAGCGTAAAGCTAAAGCCAAGGAACTTTCGTTTCCACGGGCGATCAACTGCTGATTTTCCTCGATTTACTTTGAGTTTTAATTTCTGCTCTATGAAACGTGTAATCGAGTTCATCACTCGTTCTCCAGCTTTCTTCGATTTCATGTAAATATTACAATCATCGGCGTAGCGGACAAACTTGTGACCTCTCCTTTCCAACTCTTTATCAAGCTTATCCAAAAGGATATTTGAAAGAAGAGGACTCAGAGGACCTCCTTGTGGTGTTCCTTCTTCTGCATCATAGACTACACCATTTATCATGATTCCTGCCTGGAGATATTTCCGTATTAGTTTCAAGACCAATCGGTCTTGGATTCTACTTGCTAAAATCCCCATTAGCTTATCATGATTTACTTTGTCAAAGAATTTCTCCAAGTCCATGTCAATTACCCATCTATAACCTTCACTTATGTATTCCCTTGCCTTGCGAACCGCATCATGACCTCTTCTATTCGGTCTAAACCCATAGCTATGTTCCGAGAAGCTTGGGTCAAAAAGGGGGGTTAGAACTTGAGCAATTGCTTGTTGAATGAATCGGTCTGTCACGGTAGGTATTCCTAGTAACCTTACTCCACCGTTCGGTTTCGGGATTTCGATTCGACGGACGGGGTTGGGCTGATAGGTGCCTTTCCTTAAAGAATCACATAAGGTGTCCCAGTTCTCATAGAGATGTCTTCGTAGGGATTTTACGGACATTCCATCTATGCCGTGACTCCCTTTGTTCTTCTCCACACGTTTAAGTGCTGCTATTAAGTTTTCCCGTGACAGAATCAGATCCATTAACATATGATATTTCCTTTCGACGTGAACGTAGAAATCTAATTATGTTATTCCTGCTCCACCCTCCTGAAGTCCCCTTGTGGAATTCACCACTTCTTCCTTCAGGTAAGTCCTTTCGGATTGTCTGCTTCTACACAGGAATTGTATGCCTAGTTCTCGTTCTTCCTAAATGTTCAGCCCTTCCCTTACCATCTCGAGTAGGTAAGGTACTATGACCTCTGCTGACTTCTGGTTGTTCAACTATCTATTGCTAGATAGGTTACCAAGTGTACTTGGCGTACCAACCAGATCTCCCCGGGTAAGAGTACAGTCTTTCCCTCCATCTATCTGCTCCATTTACTCTGTACCACCTTTGGCAGTAAGGACTTTGTTTTGATCTGCAAACTCATCCAATGGTACCTAGCCTTATATGAAGTTCGTGTTCCTCAGACCGGAGGTTTGCCGCTCGCTTCCTTCAGATTCCGTGTCACCACGGACACCCTTGCGTTAAGCTAACCACTACTACTGCCTTCATGGCTCGGGACTTGCACCCTATAGACTCCACCCATGCCGGGCGCACA
>NZ_JCAXER010000065.1:0-1875 GCF_059758675.1 Cytobacillus sp. GQ23 | reverse complement strand
TCAGCGTATAATGGCAAATAAGTCAAGGGTCCAATTAAGATAAAAAAGACCGACCTTAAGTAAAACTCTCAATTTCCAATTTTTGAAAAGTTCCACTACCACAGAATTATAATAGAACTCCTCTAGAACGTGAAAGGATCTTGTTTTTCATCCTACAGGGATACCACCTAGCAAGTATAAACTCCACTTTTCACGTATTATTCGTATTTGAAGGACAAGATCCATAACGCTGACCCGCGAGGTCTCTTCGCCTCAGGCACCATACTCCTATGTGATCTAACGTCCTAGAGGAGCTCCATTTTTATTTAAGGTCATACCTCGTTAATCCAAAAATGAATCAAATTACTTAAGCAGATGAAAGGGCATTCGCTAAAACATACCGATCATAAAAGAGTTGGACATTGGCTGCGCGCAGTTTCTTTTTTAATTCGGTTAATAATACATAATTTTCTTGGTTCGTTTGATAGAGGGTTTGGTTTTTAATCATGGAAAAGGCGAGACGAATCATTTTATTCCCTATTGCAATATATGCTTGATTCGGGTGCTTTCCACGCTCTTTTAAGGCTAAATATTTCTCTTTTAATGCTGGATTATTAACAGAAAGTGATCTTCCTACTTGGTAAGTGACATTGCGAAACGTCCGCCTTCCCTGTTTAGAGATCTTGTAGTGCGAAGGCCTCTTTCCTCCAGACTGTTTCACAATAGGGTTGGTTCCTGCCAGCTTAATCAATTGTCCAGCATGATCAAAATCTGATAGATCTCCCATTTCGGCATACAATTCTGCCCCAGTGTTAACTGCAATTCCAGGTACAGTAAGAAGTACAGCACCTTCTGTCTGAATAAACAATTCTTCTATTTTTTTCTCAAGCACCCGAATCTGATCGTCTAATAAATCTAATCGATCCAGTTTTTGATTTAATAGAAATATATCTGCCTCCACCTTATCCTTCGAACGAGATATGGAGTTCGAGGCAAACTCAAGAAGGATTTGAATCGAATGGTCTCGCAGCTTCAGGTTTTCGCAGATAGAAAGGGCACGGAGACCTTCTTTCCCCAGTTTCAGAATATCACTGGGATGTGGGTGGTGCCTCATAAGATAGCGAGCTGCTTTCCCAAAGAGGCTGGAAAAAGGTTTTACATATTCACGTTTTCCGTTTTTCCATATACTTTTCCCCTGCATTTCTCTAAATACATGATCTAAATGGACGCGAATTAGGTTTTGAGTAGCTGTTCGCTCATCAACTAATTCCCTGCGGGAACGTGTTAATTTTTGCAAATTATGAACCGACCCAGAGGGCAGTTCACTAGATGTCCCCCTCCCATGAATAATAGATTGGACAATGGCCATCAAGTCTATATTGTCTGTTTTCGACCAATTTAAAAGAGCTTGTCTTTCCTGTGATGTAGTGGCTGCATTCACCACACGCACATGATAGCCCTCCTGATGACAACGACGGACCAGATCCTCGTAATAATGACCAGTTGTCTCAATGCCCACAACCACTTCTTCTATTTCATGAGCATTCATCACTTCTTCTATCTTTTTCTTAACCAACTCAAAGCCAGAAAGCGATGCATCAAAATCAAACGGTCGAACCAAGATATCTCCATAGAAGGAACTCAACATTGCCTTATGTGTAAACTTAGCTGCGTCTATTGCCACAATTAATAGATGATCAGCTCCTGTTTCCCGAATAAACTTAGCCCATCGACTTCCGTTTTTCCCTTGAATATGATTGAATGGTGTATATACCATCGTTTTCAACTCCTTGTGGTGAGGTTTAGTAATTGGAAGTTCTGTGATAGGTACTTCCATTTTACATTGAAAACGGTGGTCTTTTTTATAATTTTGATCTATTTACTACACTAGGCACC
>NZ_JCAXER010000064.1:0-2177 GCF_059758675.1 Cytobacillus sp. GQ23 | reverse complement strand
AAATGAAAAACCCCGGGGTCCGAATCCCGGGGTTTTTCGTGTCCTAGTGTTATACTGTGCCTTCACACTGTTAATTAGTTTACTTTTTTTAAGTGAATTGTACAAGTAGTTAGAAAATCACGTCAAAAAAATGTCACAATTTCGTCACAAAATAAGACTTTTCTTCTAAATGGCTTGTAAATCTTTTTTTAGCTGTTCCACTGATCTTTCCCACATGCCTGCGTCATGGTTTTTCAGAAAATCAGCCAGCACCTTTTTGGATTTCTCGTCCATATGATCCACGATAATATGTTTTTTAATCGATTTATCCATGCGGTTCACATGCTCGGGAAGCGATTTGTAGCCCCGGCGGATCTCCCTGTCAACCGTCATTTCACACGCTGTAACGCCTGCATAGTAGGCGCCTCCCTCTTTGCGGCCAATGGTAATCCAAATCAGCCAGTACGGTTTCCCGTTTGGCACTTCCTCTTTGCTTTTTAAAAACTTGATGCCTCTTTCAACCGGGCTGCGTGCATGCATGGCACCCACTTCAATAGACGCCTCCCCGGCATCCACATCAATGATAACCGGTGTTACATTATCAAGACTCAGAGTGCCGACTCCGAATCCGCCATGTCCATCAGTCGGGTCGCTCTTAATAATATTAAAATCGACTTTCTTTTTCTTTTTTTCTTCCATGTTCACGTCCTCCTATGCAAGTACTAGGTTCTTATTATTATGTCATAAATAATTCATAGAAAAAATCATTTAAGCCGCTCGCCAGAACCGGCAATACGGAGTTGAAAATCGGCTGGATGGTATATTGATCCAGCGGGGTAATGACAAGAATCAGGAATATCACCGAGCCATACGCCTCAAACTGAGTCATTTTCGGACGAATACGGGCTGGCGCCAAATCCTCAATAATTCTGTAGCCGTCGAGCGGCGGAAACGGCAGCAGGTTGAATACAAACAGCACTAAATTCAGCTGAATAAAGATGTTCAGAAAATCTGCCACAAACGTTGGAAATGAGGCGGCGAGCCCTGTTCCTGCAAGAGCATACCAGATGAAAAAGCCCAGAACAGCCATCACCAGATTGGATATCGGCCCCGCAATGGAGACAGAGATCCCGGCAAGCTTCGGATTTTTGAAAAAGAAGCGGTTGACCGGTACAGGCCTGGCCCATCCGAAACCGGCAATAAAAATCAGGATCGTCCCAATCGGATCCAGATGCTGCATGGGATTTAACGTTAATCTTCCCTGGTTTTTTGCAGTGGGATCCCCAAACTTATAAGCCATATAAGCATGGGCAAATTCATGAACCGTAAAGGCAACCATCAACGTTACCGCCACATAGGGAATCTCCCTCAGAGAAAACGCCAAAAATTGTTCCAAAAGCCAAAACTCCCTCTCCTGCCTGCTAAAAAGCCAGGCTTTATTTATAACATACTATGTAGAAAATGCCGCTTCTATTTACCTAAAAGTATACATGAACGCCTGGTCAAAGGGAATCAGGCTTGCACATTGCCGGAAAAAGTGGAAAAATACAAGCAAGCATACATAATGAGGAGGAAACGAAATGCCATATGTAACAGTAAAAATGCTTGAAGGCCGCACTGAAGAGCAGAAAAAAGCACTCGCTGAAAAAGTAACTGCGGCCGTCAGCGAAACAACGGGCGCACCTGAAGACAAAATTGTGGTATTCATTGAAGAAATGACCAAAAATCACTATGCTGTCGGCGGAAAACGCTTAAGCGACCAGTAAAATTTCGGAAAAAGGGCAGTTTCCTGTAAAGGGGACTGCTTTTTTTGCATTTGGGGATGTTTTATTTGCGGATAGCCCGATCCTATTTGCGGATAAGGCGTTTTTTCTTTCGTATAAAGAGATTCTGTGCGGATAACAGGGATTTCTGTGCGGATAGCCCAAATTTCTGTGCGTCTAGCCCGATTTCTGTGCGCATAACAATTTTTCTGTGCGGATAGCTGCGCTTAACCAGATTTCTATGCGGTTAGACACTTTACAGCCCCCAAAAAAGTCGGGTTAAGCACCTGCAGCTTTCGGCGAAACAACCGGAGCACTTGATGACAAAATCGCCGTTCTTATCGAATAAATGACCAAAAACCACTACGCTGTCGGCGGAAAACGCTTAAGCGATCAGCAAAATTTCGAAAAAAAAGGGGCAGTTTCCTGTAATGG
>NZ_JCAXER010000063.1:0-2511 GCF_059758675.1 Cytobacillus sp. GQ23 | reverse complement strand
TGTGACTGCTAAACTAAAGTAGACAGTTTTTGCTAGATAAGATGAAACACTTATTTACCCTAATATACCAGTAAAATATATAGCTCCTCCATTGTATGATGATGGTTTGATTCTTAAATCATTGGAGGGCTGAGAAAAGGTGGATAAGTGGGAAATGTATATGGAAATTCAGCAGTTACTCAAGAAAGGTTTTAGTAAATCCAAAGTAGCAGATAAACTGGGGGTATCCAGGGCAACTGTATATCGGCATCTTAAGAGATCTCCTTCGGAGATGGCAGAATGGGTTGAATCTTTACAAACAAGAAAGAAAAAGTTGGATCCTTATAAAGAGTTAATCTTGAATTGGTTAAGGGAACATCCTGATCTTTCAGCAGCACAAGTAGAAGATTGGTTGATGGAAAGGTATAAGGAACAACTTGAAGTGGGTGAAAGCACAGTCCGTGCTTACGTAAGGGAGCTAAGAGTTGAATATAAAATAGCTAAGGAATCTTCACCAAGGGATTATGAAGCAATACCTGATTCACCAATGGGGGAACAGGTCCAAGTTGACTTTGGGCACACCAAGCAGAAAACGTCTGATAATAAAGAAGTAAAGCTGAACTTTATTGCCTTTGTGCTATCTAACTCGAGATACAAATATAAAGAGTGGTTAGATCGCCCCTTTACAACTCAAGATGTCATTCAAGCTCATGAAAATGCTTTTCAATGGTTTTGTGGGATCCCAGGAGAACTCGTGTATGATCAGGATAGCTTAATTGTGGTGAGCGAGAATGGCGGAGATCTCATTTTAACGAAAGAGTTTCAGCACTATAAGCAAACTCGAAATTTAAACCTTCGGGTTTGTAGGAAAGCCGATCCAGAAAGCAAAGGGAAAATAGAGAACGTTGTAGGATTTATTAAGTACAATTTCGCCAAGTATAGAGTGTTCAATAATATTGATTCTTGGAATGAGCAAGGATGGGAATGGCTAAATCGTACAGGTAATCGAAAAATCCACAACACAACAAAAAAAAGACCGGTCGAAGTGTTCTCCTTGGAAAAGCAACACTTAAGACCAGTCTCAGGAAACATTAATTTCCTAAACAATCATGAAAATAGTATAACAAGAAGCATCCATAAGGACAATACCATACGGTATTTATCCAATAGGTACTCCCTTCCACTTGGAACTTTTCATAAGCATGAAATGGTCTCAATAAAAGAAACAAAAGACAGAGAACTATTAATCTATAACTCTGAGACAGGAGAACTCCTGGCCAAACATCAGATTCCGGATGGTAAAGGACAATTAATTAAAGACAGAAAGCATACAAGAGATCGCTCAAAAGGAATCGATACATTTATTGATACTGTGGCAAAACGATTCGAAGAAACAGAAACGGCCTACGATTACTTGGATAAACTTCGTGAGAAGTACCCACGGTATATTCGTGATCAGTTACAAATGATACTAAAAGAAACAAAACAAAATAACGAGCAGCTTCTAACAGCAGCCCTCTCGGAATGTATCAAGAGAAACTTATATAGTGCAACAGATTTCAGCGATATCATTTTATACCTCAAGCGACAACGACAGGTTCATGATACAACAAACGACAAAGCTGAGACTGTTTCACCATTAAATAGCATATCCGGTTGGATAATAGAAACAGAAGCACAAAAGAGAAATGTAGATGCCTATACGGTTTTACTGGAAGAAGGTGATCAAAGTTGAATCAGCTTCAGGAGGTCCAAGATAAATTAAGGTCCCTTCGGTTAGCTGAAACAGCTGATCGATTGCCAGAGTTAATAAGAGAAGCTGAGAAAAGGGACTTGTCCTTTACTCAGTTTCTACTAGATGTAGTAACCTATGAACAAAAACGCAGAGATGAAAAGCAGCTGGAAAGGCGATTTAAGTGGGCGACGTTTCCCTTCCATAGTACTGTGGATGAGTATAATGTGAATGAGCAAAAGTCTTTGAGCAGTAAGAAGTTAAACCAGTTAAAAGATTTAACATGGATTGAGCAGCTATATAACATCATTTTTCTAGGACCGCCAGGTGTCGGTAAGACCCATCTTTCGATAGGTTTAGGAATAGAAGCTTTAAACCAGGGATATAAAGTGATCTTTACCACTATGGGAGATTTAATTCAGGCATTAAAGACTGAAGAAATAACGAGGAAATCCAAAACAAGAATGAAGCGAATAAGAGAGGCAGATTTGGTTATTATTGATGATTTGATGTTTATGGCAATGGATAAACAGGAAGCTAATATGTTCTTCCATCTCATTAACACCCTTTATAACCAAACCTCGATTATACTTACATCTAATAAAGGGCCTAAAGAATGGGGTGAGCTATTGGGCGACCAAGCCATCACGACAGCTATACTGGACCGGATCTTACATCGAGTGGAAATAGTTCATTTAAATGAAGATAGTTGGAGAATGAAACATCGAAAAACGATTTTTGGTGAACAAAGTGTCTCAAATTAATCAGCAAAAATTGTATCATTCTACTTGACGGTCACA
>NZ_JCAXER010000062.1:0-3017 GCF_059758675.1 Cytobacillus sp. GQ23 | reverse complement strand
GGGTTCCCTCAGAGGGAACCCTTTTATTTACAAGTTATTATTTTTTCTATTTAAATCTTTATCTTCAGTAATGTGTTCATTGCCTTCAAGGCGGGCTTCTTCTTTTTTTAGATTTTCTGTTACCTGCTGAGTTTCCTGAACTTCCCGTTTGCCCACTACAATTTCTTCCGTGACAACAGGCTTTTTGGTAACTTCCACACGTTCTTCAGTAATAGGAATCCTGATTGTTTCATCATCTGCAATAGGTGAGGAGCTTACACCGGCCACATCATCCACTTTTCTTCTTTCTACATATACCTCTTCATGCTCCACCGGTACATTAACTGTTGTTTGTTCTTCCACAACGTCTTTATGGATTTCAACCTCCCCGGTCTGTACACGTTCCTTAGACACATCCAGCTGTTCCTCCCGCAGTTTTAATGATTGCTCATCATCTGCAGCTGAATTTCTTAGCGCATCATATCCGCCAGTGTAAGTGCTGTCCACTTCGGCTTCAGCTGTCCCGGCACCGGTAAAGCCGGCTGCAGCATCAATTCTATCACTGTATAAAATGATTTTCCCTTCATTCACATACGTTTCATATTTGCGGGCTTCATCCTCTGACATGCCCAATTCTCTGAACTTTTCACCTGCAGAATCACTGCTCATACGGTCATCATCAAACCAGGATGCCAGACTATTTAAGAAACCAGCACTTTCACTGCTGTCTCTATTCTTAGTCTCGAAGGTCTCTGTATGAACACCGGTTTTATCTTCAAGAGATGTATCCAGATGTTCGGTCTGCGCAATGATTGAAAGATCCTGAACAGGGTAGCCGTCATTTTGCAGTTCTTGAATAGAATCTACTACTTCCCTTTGTGAATTATAAACTCCAATAATAGTGGTATCCATTTGTAAAAACCTCCTTATTTTCTCTTAAGTTATTTGGAAAAATTTAAGCACATTGGTTATATTCCCGCGGCCAAGAAGACCAAACGAGGTTAATTTTGGAATCATCAAGATATTATTTTGAATTATCAAATAATTAATGAAAGTTTTTAAGTTTCAGGAATAAGTTTTACAAGGGGGGTGAGTACAAGGAATTACTCCGGTCAGTTTTGGTAAAATAACTCTTCGCCGGGTGGAATCTAAATGGAAATTAAAATAGGAATATATTAATAATCTTACACGCTTTACCATGGTATTGTACTAAAACTAATTTTTTCGAAAAATATTACTATTAGGAAAATAATGTTTTGACAGAGTATCAAAAAATAGCTATACTAGGCTTAGTTAGATTTAATTATCTGAAAATATAAAAAGTTCCCATTGTTCTTTTTAATTGGGAGAATTTACAGGGGGTAGGATTTACTATGGATAATCGTCCGCAGTGGGGATCCAGAGCTGGATTTATTATGGCAGCTGTGGGTTCAGCAATTGGTCTAGGGAACATTTGGCGTTTCCCGGCAGTTGCTTATGAAAATGGAGGGGGAGCATTCTTTTTTCCATATTTGTTTGCCTTGCTGACAGCAGGTATTCCGCTTTTGATCATGGAATTTACAATTGGCCATAAGTATCGCGGATCTGCACCTTTGTCTTATGCAAGATTAAGTAAAAAATACGAATGGCTGGGCTGGTGGCAGGTCGCCATTTCATTTGTAATCTCAACCTATTATGCAGTTATCATCGCATGGGCAATGTCATATGCCGGCTTTTCGTTTAACCTAAAATGGGGTGACGATCCAAACGGATTCCTATTTGGAGAATATTTAAAGCTTGCAGAAACACCTGGAGATGTAGGCGGAATTGTACCTGGAGTATTCATACCTTTAGTTATTGTTTGGGTTGTGACACTTGGTATTCTATTTAAAGGGATTAAAAAAGGTATCGAAATTGCGAACAAAATCTTTATTCCTGTCCTTGTAGTATTATTCCTAATTATTGTTGTTCGCGCGTTGACTCTTGATGGAGCTGCTGCTGGTTTAGATGCATTCTTTAAGCCAAACTGGGAAATGATAGCGAATCCTAAAGTCTGGGTTGCGGCCTACGGCCAGATTTTCTTCAGCTTATCGATTGGATTTGCCATCATGGTAACCTATTCAAGCTACCTTCCAAAGAAAACGGATTTGACAAACAGCGCCTTCATTACCGGCTTTGCAAACTCCGGTTTTGAACTTCTTGCCGGTATCGGTGTATTTGCGGCATTAGGATTTATGGCTGCACAGCAGGGTGTAGGCATTAATGAGGTTGTATCATCAGGTGTGGGATTGGCATTCGTTGTATTCCCGCAGATCATTAACGAATTCCCTGCTTTAAATGGCTTATTTGGTTCCTTCTTCTTTATCTGTTTAACACTTGCCGGTTTAACATCGTTAATCTCAATTGTTGAAACATTTGTTGCTGGTGTGCAGGATAAGTTTAATGTTTCACGTAATAAAGCAGTTTTTGTAGGCGGAGGTTTATCTGCTGTTATTTCCATCCTCTTTGCGACACAGGGCGGTTTATACTTCCTTGATGCAGCAGACTACTTCATCAACCAATTTGGCGTTGCCTTAGCAGGATTAGTGCAGGTAGTTATTGTAGGCTGGGTGTTAAAAGAGCTGAAAAATCTTCAGAACCATGCAGATGCTGTTTCTGATATTAGACTTGGTTCCTGGTGGAAAGTTTGCTTGACAGCAATTACGCCAATTGTGCTTGGGTATATGATGGTTCAAAATATCATTACGAATATTAAAGAGAATTATGAAGGGTATCCTACCAGCTTCCTTCTCTATACCGGATGGGGAGTAGCAATAGGAGCCATTATCTTAGGATTTGTATTTATGGCCATTAAAAAGAACGATACACAGTCTAAGCTTACAATACCAGTTGATAAGGAGGTATCTCAATAATGTCTGGAAGTGCAATTACAATGATGGTGGTTGGGATGCTCATTATCTGGGGCGGTCTTGCAGCAAGTGTCATGAATGCTGTGTCCAAAGCAAAAAAAGCTAAATAATTTTTGAAGGACTGCCTGGTAATTGGGCAGTCCTTTTATC
>NZ_JCAXER010000061.1:0-3105 GCF_059758675.1 Cytobacillus sp. GQ23 | reverse complement strand
AAGGATGCTCCGCTCAGGAAGCATCCTTTTTTTCATAGAGTTTATTTTAAGTTCTCAGGATTTAACGGTTCCAATTCAGCAATAACGAACCGCCCGTCTTTACGGATTAAAACATCGTCAAAGTAGATCTCACCCCCGCCGTAGTCAGGACGCTGGATATTGACCATATCCCAGTGGATATTGGATTTATTGCCATTATACGCTTCGTCATAGCATTGTCCCGGAGTAAAGTGGAAGCTTCCATCGATTTTCTCATCGAACAGGATATCCTGCATCGGATGTAGAATATAAGGGTTAACTCCAATGGCGAATTCACCAATATAGCGCGCACCTTCATCTGTATCAAAGATTTTATTAAGGCGTTCGCTGTCATTTGCTTCCGCTTCCACGATTTTTCCGTCTTTAAATGTCAGTTTTACATTTTCGAAGGTAAAACCATGGTATGGGGATGGTGTGTTATAGGTGATAATGCCGTTAACAGACTCACGGACAGGGGCTGTATAGACCTCTCCATCAGGGATATTCATCTGGCCGGAGCATTTGATCGCCGGTATATCCTTAATCGAGAAGGACAGATCTGTACCAGGACCAGTGATTCGGACTTTATCTGTTTTATTCATTAATTCCACAAGGCTGTCCATCGCTTTGTCCATTTTACCGTAATCCAAATTGCAGACATCAAAATAGAAATCTTCAAATGCCTCTGTGCTCATTTTTGCCAATTGGGCCATGGAAGCATTAGGATAGCGGAGAACCACCCACTTCGTTTTTGGCACACGGATTTCTCTATGTACTTTTTGCCCGATTGTCGATCCATGGATTTTCATTTTATCATCCGGCACATCAGCCTGTTCGTTGATGTTGTCCCCGGAACGAAGTCCTATGTATGCATCCATTTTGCTCATAACATTTGCTTCAAATTCAGCCATCATATTGAATTGCTCTTCTTGTGCTCCTAATAGCAGGGAACGATCCACCTGATGATCTTTTAAAGATACAAATGGATATCCTCCAGCAGCGTATGCTTCCTTCACCAGTGCCGTCACTAGTTCTTTCTGCAGACCAAAATTTTCAATAAGAATTTTCTCGCCTTTCTGAAGACGGACTGAATAGTTAATCAAATTTTTCGCGAGTTTTTCAATACGGGGATCTTTCATGGATAAATTCCTCCATTAAATTTATTTTTCCGACAACTATTATTGTACCCGAAATAAATGATTTTGTTTAATCTTTTCCAATTATGCTAATATTTACTTTAACAGATGAAAATAACCGTATGAGAAGGAATTTGGACATTACAAGTGGAATCTATTAATGTACTCCTGGTTTAGAGGCAGTGCATCTGGGTAAAAAGTTATTATACAGACAACCGGAGGTGTAGGAATTGGAAATAATTTTATACTTAAGTGTAGCAGTCATTGCGATTGCATTCCTGGTTTTGGTCATTTATTTGGCAAAAACATTAAAATCCTTACAAGGGACATTAGATAACGTATCACACACATTGGCAGGTCTTGAAAGGCAATTAGATGGTGTCACGAAGGAAACAACAGTCCTGCTGCATAAAACTAATTCACTGGCAACAGATATTCAGCAGAAGTCTGAGAATCTGAACAGTGTCGTAACAGCGGTAAAAGAAGTTGGTGACTCTGTCCGCAAATTCAATGGATCCATTCAGAAAATCACATCTTCTGTCAATACACAGCTTGAACAGAATAAAGATAAAATCTCACAGGTAGTTCAGTGGAGCAATGTTCTTCTTGAAATCAAGGATAAGTGGAAAATGAGAAAAGAAGACCCCTATCAGTACAATGTAGGCGAGAAACAAATGCTTCCGCCCGAACGCCAGAGAGAGAGAGCAAGATACTAGAATAAGAGGAGGAAAAAAGAGAATGAATACTCAAGAACGTACTCAATTTGATTCAAACCAGGTGAAAACAGAGGAAAATATCAATACGAAAGATTTTATGATTGGTGCTCTTATAGGAGGCATGGTTGGCGCAGCTACCGCTTTGTTCCTGGCTCCAAAATCAGGGAAAGAACTTCAGAGTGATTTAAGCGAAAAAGCGGCTATCTTAAAAGAAAAATCAGGACAGTATCGTGAAACAGCAATGACAAAAGGAACTGAACTGGCTAATGCAGCGAAAGAGAAAACAAATGTATTAACTCAAACAGTGACCAAGCAATCCAATCAGCTTGTAAATAAAGTGAAGAGCTTAAAAGAAAATGGACAAGCTTCTGCAAATGGCACAGCCGAAGAAGAGGGAGAAGCCATCAATAACGAAGCATTTCAGACTGAAGGAAACGCGCCAGTAAATGATGCGGAAATCCAAATGAAGCTGGAAGAAACGAAAAAAGCTTTTGACGAAACCGAGCAAAAGTATAATTAATTTTATTTGTTTAAACAACGGTGAAGTGGTACGATTACTTCACCGTTATTTAATTTCTTAAGCTGTTTGCTGCTTTTTCAAAATGTTTAACTTGCTGAACTGATCTTCCCTGTGGGCACTTGATCCTCGAAAACGGACTTTCTTCGTGCGGTATTATTCGACCAAACATTTCAAAATCTGCGGGAGGAGCGGGAAGTGTAAGAATACGCAGGACAAGCCCTTCAGGCACTCGCCCCGCGGGTTCGCTGTGTGCCTGGAACAGATATCAGCGGGCAGAATTCTTAACCCTAAAATAGCAATCTTTGAAAAAGGCGATTTTAAAAGAGCAAGGCATTGCCTGGCTTGGATTGGAGGAAATAAAAATGAAAAAATTTGAAAGTCATGAAGCATTTGATCAAGAGGTGAAATCAGGCGGGCAGCTGCTGGTTTTAAAGCATAGTTCCACATGCCCCGTGAGCGGAGCGGCGTATGAAGAATATGAAAGCTTTGTAAAAGAGCATAAAGATGTAAATGCTTATTACTTAGTTGTTCAGGAAGATCGCCCTTTATCCAATCACATTGCAGAAACGTTTCATATTAAACATGAATCTCCTCAGGCAATTCTGTTTAATAAAGGAGATGTTGTATGGCATGCATCGCATTGGAAAGTTACATATGACTCCCTTTTGAGAGTTATTGAGGAAAACAAATAAAACCCATCCAATCGGATGGGTTT
>NZ_JCAXER010000060.1:0-3440 GCF_059758675.1 Cytobacillus sp. GQ23 | reverse complement strand
GCAAGAGATGAAGGGTTAGGAATTACAGTTTCATATTGGGATTCCTTAGATGCGATAAAGAATTGGAAGGAACACTCAGTACATTTAGCTGCACAGGAAAGAGGTAAAAATGAATGGTACAAGAGCTTCGCACTAAGAGTGTGTAAAGTAGAAAGGGATAACTTTTACGAAATGTAATACATCTAGCCTTATTCAGCTAACGGGGTAGGTTAGCACAATAACCATTAACAACCAAATGGAATTTTATAGTAAAATTAAACTTAGGTATAAATAATCTTAGGAGGAGAAGTTAATGATTTCAAATATTCTTTTTCCGTTATTATTATTAGCTATAATGTTAGGTTTGGGCTTTTTATTATTTAAACTTACTAAGGTGTTGAAGAAATAAAGAAAAAAGAAATTATACACGGTCCTTAATGAACTAGCGGGTACTTTATGTTAACGAGCAGCTGCCGGGTAAGGTAGCTGTTTCTTATTCAACAAAAGGGCAGGTTTGTTGAAGAAGGGAATGGGATTTTAACCCATATATAACTTGTAATATGTTAGTATTTAAGAAACAGGTTAAATAATATATTGGAGGCCATTAAATTATGATTCGGTTTGTAATTCAATTTAGTGTTTCCATTACTTTACTTTTGTTTTCTACAGCTTTTGCTTGGTATGAAGGGAGTGCTATTTTAGATAACCCTTGGGAATGGAGATATTCTACACCTTTTACACAGTTATTGTATGGAGTAGTATATAATCCAAGTGACATATCACAGCTGGATTACTTTGTCTATGCTTCTAAATTCCAACCCACTTTCCCCATAATTATGATTTTGAGTAGTTTATATTTGTTAATTCTTATTGGGTACAATATCTTAAAGCAGGAGAAAAAATGGTTAGCCTATTATCTAACTTTTTTAGGTGGAGGATTATTTTTATTTAGTTATTTTACTTCTAATTCTCCAACAATAGGTGGTCGTATACTATTCTCTATTTTCATAATTTGCGGTTTATTATGCATATCGACTGCCTTAATAATTAATTTTCAAGTTTTAAACCGAATCAAGGTAAATAAGGTTACTAACTAATTTAATAAAGAATTAGCGTTTGCTTTGCTTCAATAAGGAGCAAAGCATTTTTCTTATTCGACTAACGGGGCAGGTTTGTTGAATAAGAAAAATATACTGTTATGGCGTATTAGACATAAACTGTGACATAAAAAGAGACAGGTCTCCCCGTCTAATTATTTAGCTTATCTAACTTGTCAGAAATAGATCTCAGAATATTGTTCTTTTCCTGTTGTATTTTAAGGAATTTAACCAGAAACCAAATTACAAATACTATTAAAACTATGTAAAATAAGATAGTTAGGATTGGAAAAATAGCAAAAACTGCATCACCGTTCGTTTATGAGCCCCCTAATATTACGGGCATGGATCCTGTGGGGCAGCATGGCCGACATCCACCTCATGGAAAGGTTGGACGAAGGAATTTGAGAGCGAAGACTCTGTGAGGCATGGGAGGGTAGACCTCCATGAGAAATGTGGACATCCACCAGTGCGATCATATTTTGACTCATCCACCAATTTCTGTAATTGGTTGGTTAGTGGGTTATAGTTCTTTTTTCTTTAAGGGTCCAAATATATCCTTTCAAGTGAAAAATGT
The DNA here is from genome assembly GCF_059758675.1 of Cytobacillus sp. GQ23. Taxonomy (NCBI): domain Bacteria; kingdom Bacillati; phylum Bacillota; class Bacilli; order Caryophanales; family Bacillaceae; genus Cytobacillus; species Cytobacillus sp. GQ23. Next base: position 1,787 of record NZ_JCAXER010000060.1, on the reverse strand, counting down.
CCAACAATAAAGGACTTAACGGCAGGTAATTAACTATGAAAATCTAAGAAAACTAGAGTAAACAGCCGTTTTCGCTTCTTTTATTGAGGGAGGTTAGTTTAAAACATTATATGCTTAGTTATTATTCATGCACTAAGGGGATAAAACCAATGGGGGTAGGAACAGAATTTTATACAAGGTACCAAAGGAGTCTTATGAAACAGGCAAAAATAGAAGAAACTCTTTGCTGGTTAATTACAAAATTTGTGGTGTTTGGTTTGATAAATAGTGATTCGACTAATCGGCTAAAAGAAAACACCTCTCCAAAAGAAAGGTGTCTTGTATTAGCTGTCGTGTTTTATAAACGACTCTAGTTCATGCACCTTGTCGCCATTCGTTAAGTGTGACACCCCAAAAGATGTCCCTTTGCCGTTCTTATTAATGGTAACGTCCAAATCGTTGAGTAATTGTCTCATATATTGATACGCCGTTTCCATACTTGCCGGCATCGGTTTCCAATCCTCAGCATGTTCAAGATTGTCCTTTTCTTTCCCCGTATCATCGATATGAGCGGTACGTTCAAATTGATTATGACTGATTCCAGCAGCAAGCATACGCAAGTTGGCAAAGTCTTCATCAAAACTTTCATTTTTGTCATCAATATAATGTTGCATATTTTTATAAAGATTGTCGGCCTTTGTATAATAAACAAACCCAACATCTTCTAGCTTTAGTTCTTCAAAACTTTCTTCGGGTGCTCGATTGAACTCCGCTGCCATTTCAGCGATCCATTCTTTTGCTTCTGGAGAAAATTCAACAATATCATTTTCCACTGCGGCTTGCCCATCGTCCGCTTTCGCAACCGATTCGACGTCATTTCCATTACATGCCGTCAACAATCCGGCTGCCAACATACCGACCAATCCGATTTTGATGACTTTCAAAAACAGTCCTCCCTTTTATTAGAAAGATTTTACCATGTTTATTATATTCCTCTTTCAAAACCTATACCAGAGTTATCGCAATGTTTTGAACTTAAATATGATATACTTTGTGCGTATGGGTTCTCAAAGGTAAGGGAGAGTTAAATCAAATGATCAAACGTAATAGGGTGGCCATCATTGGTTTTGGTGTCAGCGTATTCCTTCTGCTCATACTATTGGTGATGGATACAAAGGGTATTTACCTTCAACTTGGGCTGCCATCCAGGGGCATCAGTCATCGTACAATAAGCATCTTGCTCATTATTGCAGCCGTCATTTCAGCTGTATATCTGTTAAAGGATAAAGGAATGAAATGGATGGCGATAGGGGTTGGGATCTTTTTCATCTTACTGACTAGCGTACCGAATCTAGTCACAGAAACCAAATACACCACGTTCTCCTCACCCGATCAAAGTGAAAAATTTGTGGTGATCGAAAAAGGGTATGCCAAACTTTACCAGATTTCAGATTCAGGTTTATTCATGACCACGTTGACCAAGTTTGATACCGATAGGGGATATAAACCATTTTCAGAAGGAGCCTATGAATTGGAATGGGTGTCACCCGATACAGTAATCATCAATTATGCTTTTGATTATAAGCGCGCGACTGATTTTAAAACGATTGAATTGCAATACCATAACGATTAACTCGATGCCAAATGTGGAATAAGCCCCTCTTATCTCCATAGCAACGATCTTCGAGATAACATCCCTTGCTTAAATACGAGAGGTCTTTTTCTAAGCAACCAGCTTCTGGTACTACACAATTACATTGGAGTTACATTAAGATATTGTGAAGAATTCCACTTAAACTAACGGGTGC